>JAIESJ010000004.1 GCA_019746155.1 Burkholderiales bacterium | reverse complement strand
GCGGCCGCGTCTTGAAGCGCTTGTGCAGCCAGAAGTACTGCTCCGGCATTTCCCGCACGCGCTCCTCGATGAAAGCGTTCATGCGCCGCGCGTCCGCCTCGGCGTCTTCGCTCGGAAAATTCTCCCACGCCGGATAAAACCGGAGTTCATACCCATCGCTGCCGGGCAACTGCCGCGTCACCGCCGGCACCACCACGGCACCGGCAAGGCGCGCAATGCGCGACAAGCCGGTGATGGTCGCCGCCGGCACGCCGAAAAACGGCACGAAAATCGAGTCGCGTTCGCCGAAATCCATGTCCGGCAGATAATAGAAAGGCAGCCCCTGGCGCATCGCCTTGACCAGCGGGCGCATGCCCTGCTGGCGCGAGAACAGCTCGGGCATCACGAAGCGCGTGCGGCCGTGATAAAGGATAGCGTCGAACACCGGGTTCTTCTGGTGGCTGTAGACCGAGGCGACGCGGTATTCGGATCCCAGGCGTATGCCGCCCATGTCGAGCCCGACGAAATGCGGCGCGAGCCAGATGACGGGGCGATCGGCGACCGCCCGCCAGTGTTCCAGCCCCTCGATCCGGATCAGACGCTGCACCCGCTCTCTGGATGACCACCACAGAATGCCGTGCTCGACCAAGCTTCTGCCGAAGGCCCGGAAATGCCGGCGCGCCAACGCCACGTGCTCGGCTTCGCTCAACGCGGGAAAACACAGCCTGAGATTGGTTTGAGCCACCTTTCGGCGCTCATGTGCCAGGGCATAGAGCAGCATGCCGAAGGCGCGGCCGACCGGCGCCAGCAATGCCAGCGGCAGAAAATGCAGCAGCCAGATGACGGCGAGTCCCAAGCGTGTCAGCATGAGTACGCCTGCAGCGTGGCATGAAGCAGGCGGCGTGGAGAAACCGACGCCATCTCGGGACTCGCCCTCATAATTTCCCGGCGATCAAAGACCAGCGCAAACTTCGTCCATAAGGGAAAGCCGGGCCTGATCTTCTCCCCTTTTTCCTGTCTCTTCATGTCAAAATTCCGGCCCCTTCGCACCGGCCGGAATTTTGTAGCGGTTGTAACTCCATAAATACTGCGCCGGGCAGGTGCGCACCAAATCTTCAATTGCCCGGTTGAGCGCGGTCTCGTCCAGGTTCTCGGTCGGCACCGGTTGCAAGTGAAGATGGTAGCCGGCGCCGTGCGGCAGGCGCTCGGCAAATGCCATGATCACCGCCGCACCCGTTGTTTTCTGCAGCCGTGACACCAGCGTCATGGTATACGCCGGGCGACCGAAAAAATCGGCCCATGCCCCTTCGCCCACGCCCGGCGCCTGATCCGGCAGCAGCCCGATCGCCTCGCCGCGCTGCAGCGCCTTGTAGAGCATGCGCACTCCTCTCAGGGTGGCGGGCGCCACGGTCGACTGCCAGCGGCTGCGGCCGGCAATCATCAGCGGCTCGAGCCAGCGCAACTTGGGTGGACGGTAGAGCACCGTGATCGGCAGGCGCTGCGCGCCGTAGAGTGCGGAAATTTCGAAGCACCCAAGATGCGGCGTCAGAAAAATCAGCCCTCTGCCGCCGCGCCGCGCCGCTTCGACCACATGCCAGGTATCGCAGCGGACCAGTTTGGAAATCCTCTCGTCCGGGCCGAACCATACGGCGATGAGCTCGGTCACACCCTTGCCGGTTTCGGCGACCACCCGATGGAGCAGCTTGCGGCAGGCGGAAGTCCCCTGGCAAAGCCCGCTGCCATAAAGATTTTCCTGGAGACGCCGTTGATACCGGGCTGACAATCCATAGACTATCCAGCCGAGCGTAACACCCGCGCCGTGCAACCAGGAAAGCGGCAGCCTGGCCAGTGCCCGCAGCAACCAAATGGACATGCTTTTCACTTCATAAATCGAGGCTTATCTGATATTCTATAAGTCTTTGTCTATTTCACGAAATCAGAATAATGAGCGCCTTTCTTTTCACCTCCGAATCGGTCTCTGAAGGCCATCCCGACAAAGTGGCGGACCAGATTTCCGACGCCGTGCTGGATGCCGTGCTGGCGCAGGACAAACACGGGCGCGTCGCTGCGGAAACACTGGTGGCCACCGGCCTCGTCGTCATGGCCGGCCAGATCACGACCCGCGCCGTGGTCGATTACGGCGATATCGCGCGCGACATCATCAAGCGTATCGGCTATGACAGCTCGGAGGTTGGCTTCGACTACCGCACCTGTGCGGTGCTTACCGCTTTCGATAAACAGTCGCCCGATATCGCGCAGGGGGTGGACGAAGGCAAGGGCCTCGACCTCGAACAGGGCGCAGGCGACCAGGGCCTGATGTACGGCTATGCGTGCGACGAGACGCCGCAACTGATGCCGATGCCGATTTTCTACGCGCACCGCCTGATGGAGCGCCACAGCGAGCTCAGAAAAGACGGGCGCCTGCCGTGGCTGCGGCCAGACGCGAAGTCTCAGGTCAGCGTGCGCTATGTCGACGGCAGGCCGCATCACGTCGATACGGTGGTCATCTCCACCCAGCACAGCCCCGATATCTCCCATGAGCCGCTCACCGAAGCGGTGATCGAGGAGATCGTGAAACCGGTGCTGCCCAAGAACATGATCACCAAGGATACGCGCTACCTGATCAATCCCACCGGACGCTTTGTCATCGGCGGGCCGATGGGTGACACGGGACTCACCGGGCGCAAGATCATCGTCGACACCTACGGCGGCTACTCGCGTCACGGCGGCGGCGCGTTTTCCGGCAAGGACCCGTCGAAAGTCGACCGCTCCGCGGCGTATGCCGCGCGCCATGTCGCGAAAAACGTGGTGGCGGCAGGCCTCGCGAAAAAATGCGAAATCCAGGTCGCCTATGCGATCGGCGTGGCGCGGCCGGTGAGCGTGCTGGTCGATACTTTCGGCACCGGCAAGATCGCCGACGAGAAAATCGCCCGGCTGGTCGAGCAGCATTTCGACCTGCGCCCCAAGGGCATCATCCAATCGCTCGATTTGCAGCGGCCGATCTATACCAAAACCGCGGCCTACGGCCATTTCGGACGCGACGAGCCGGAATTCACCTGGGAAAACACGGATAAGGCGGCAGCCCTTCGGGCTGACGCGGGGCTGTGAATATCATGAACAGTCCCCGCCGCAGGCGGCTTATCCGTGTTTCGGCGCAGGCTAATGCACGCACCGCGTGCGTTAAGGCGCGAAGCGCCGGCCGGAGCCAAAACACGGACAAAGCGGCAGCCCTTCGGGCTGACGCCGGCGTCAGGCAGTAGGTTCGGCAAAACCGCCGCGCTGAGGGGCGCTGCAGCGAGACGAACTCGCCAGGCTCGGCGCGAGCGGGTAACCGCATCAACGGCGCCCATTCATTAACTTGAATGGAGAAGGCAACATGAGCGCTGTTCTGGATTCCAGATCCACCGACTACAAAGTCGCCGACATCAAGCAGGCCGATTTCGGCCGCAAGGAAATCGCGATCGCCGAAACCGAGATGCCGGGGCTGATGGCGGTGCGCGAAGAATACAAGGACCAGCAGCCGCTGAAAGGCGCGCGCATCGCCGGATCGCTGCACATGACGATCCAGACCGCGGTGCTGATCGAGACGCTGGTCAGGCTCGGCGCCGAAGTGCGCTGGGCGTCGTGCAACATCTTTTCCACCCAGGACCACGCCGCGGCGGCGATCGCGGCAGCCGGCATCCCGGTGTTCGCCTACAAGGGCGAAAGCCTCGAGGAATACTGGGAGTTCACTCACCGCATTTTCGAATGGGCGGACGGCGGCACGCCCAACCTGATTCTCGACGACGGCGGCGACGCCACGCTGCTGGTGATCCTCGGCTCCAGGGCGGAGCAGGACCCCTCGGTCATCGCCCGGCCGGCCAACGAGGAAGAGCGCGTGCTCTATGCCGCGATCAGGAAGCGTCTTGAGACCCACCCCGGCTGGTACTCGAAAAACCTCGCCGCCATCCGCGGCGTGACCGAAGAGACCACCACCGGCGTGCACCGCCTCTACCAGATGCAGAAGGAAGGCCGGCTGCCCTTCCCCGCGATCAACGTCAACGACTCGGTGACCAAGTCGAAATTCGACAACCTCTACGGCTGCCGCGAATCGCTGGTCGATGGCATCAAGCGCGCGACCGACGTCATGATCGCCGGCAAGATTGCGGTGGTCGCCGGCTACGGCGACGTCGGCAAGGGCTGCGCCCAGTCTTTGCGCGGGCTGGGGGCCGTTGTCTGGGTGACCGAAATCGACCCGATCTGCGCGCTGCAGGCGGCGATGGAGGGTTACCGCGTCGTGACCATGGACGAAGCCGCCGGCATGGCCGACATCTTCGTCACCGCGACCGGCAACCTCAATGTCATCACCCACGAGCACATGGTCAAGATGAAGCACAACGCCATCGTGTGCAACATCGGGCACTTCGATTCCGAGATCGACATCGCCAGCCTGCGCCAGTACAAGTGGGAGAACATCAAGCCGCAGGTCGACCACGTGATCTTCCCCAGCGGCAAGCGCCTGATCGTGCTCGCCGAAGGGCGCCTGGTGAACCTCGGCTGCGGCACCGGGCATCCGAGCTTCGTCATGTCCAGCTCGTTCACCAACCAGGTGCTGGCGCAGATCGAGCTTCATACCCGCGGCGACCAGTACGAAAACAGGGTCTACGTGCTGCCCAAGCGGCTCGACGAGAAAGTGGCGCGCCTGCACCTGAAAAAGCTCGGCGTGCAGCTCACCACCCTTACCGAGGCGCAAAGCCGCTACCTCGACATCGACATCAACGGGCCGTACAAGCCCGAGCACTACCGGTATTGAGTGAGGCGTGAAACGAAGGCACCATGAACTGCCCGCATGGCAGCAGGCAATCCAGCCGGTCGAGGTCGCCTACCTCACGATTCGATCTAGGCCACCTCGATACGAACGCCGAAATCTTTCAGCTTTTGGAAAAAGCGTTTAGCCTTATCGGAGGACTGATGAAATCCTTGCGCGCCCCTGCTAAATGATGGCTGCTTCACGCCTCACGCCTCACGCCTCACGCACCTTCAGCTTCGAGTTCTTCCCGCCGAACACGCCGGAAGGCACGGAGAAGCTGCGCGCGACCACCAAGCAGCTCGCCCAGCTCAAGCCCGAGTTCTTCTCCGTGACTTTCGGGGCGGGCGGTTCGACGCGCGAGCGCACGCTGGACACCGTGCTCGACATCCGTGCCCAGGGCCACGCCGCGGCACCGCACATCTCCTGCATCGCCTCCACCCGGCAGAGCATCCGCGACATGCTGCAGCAGTACAAGGACCACGGCATCAGACACCTGGTCGCGCTGCGCGGCGACCTTCCGTCGGGGCTCGCCGCCGCCGGCGAGTTCCGTCATGCCAACGAGCTGGTGGCGTTCATCCGCCAGGAATTCGGCGATCTTTTTTTCATCGAGGTCGCGGCCTACCCTGAGTATCATCCGCAGGCGAGAAGCGCGCAGGATGACCTGCTCAACTTCAAGCGCAAGGTCGAATCCGGCGCCAATTCCGCGATCACCCAGTACTTCTACAACGCCGACGCCTACTACCACTTCCTGGACGAATGCGAAGCGATGGGCATCACCATCCCGATCGTGCCCGGCATCATGCCGATCGGCCGCTTCTCCCAGCTCGCGCGCTTTTCCGACGCCTGCGGCGCCGAGATTCCGCGCTGGATCCGCAAGAAGCTCGAAGGCTACGGCGACGATATTGCTTCCATTCACGCCTTCGGGCTCGACGTCGTCACCGCGCTGTGCGACGACCTGCTCAGAAACGGCGCGCCGGTCCTGCACTTCTACACGCTCAATCAAGCGGGGCTGACCACCACCATCTGGCAGCGCCTGGGTCTGTAGCCCGCCCGCACCGTTCCTCCGCGGCGCGGCCATGGGCAAGCAATGCATTCGGCGCTGCGTTGCCGGCGCAGGCCAAGAAGTCCATTGCCGTACGACGCGGCGTCAAAAGCGGCCGGGTTGTCGGCAGGAGCGCGCGGACTCGTTCTTTGGTTTTTTTCATTTCAGGAATTTGTCGGGCTTGGCCCCGACAAATTCCTAGGCAACGGCTTTGGCCGCTTCGCGCTTCTTCTTGGCTTTCGCCGCTTCAGCATGCATCGCGGCATAGGCGCCGTGCGCGGCCGCTTCCGCATCGCCGACGTGCACCGGATAGCCCAGGTCATCGAGCACCGAACCCAGCGCGGACAGGCACAGCATGACGTTATCGGGACGGCACGAGTAGCCCATCAGGCCGAAGCGCCAGATCTTGCCGGCGAGCGGCCCGAGGCCGGCGCCGATCTCGAGACCGAATTCGGAGAGCAGCGTCTTTCTCACTTCGGCTTCGTTGACGCCCTCGGGGCACAGCACCGCGTTCATCTGCGGAATCTGGTACTGTTCCTTCACCAGAAACTTGAGTCCCATCGCTTCCAGGCCCGCCTTGAGCGCAATGTGATGACGCTGATGGCGCGCCCAGCAGTTGTCCAGCCCTTCCTCGCGGATCAGCAGCAGCGCCTCATGCAGCGCGAACAGCGAGTTGGTCGGCGCGGTATGGTGATAAGTACGGGTGGTCTCGCCCCAGTAGCCCAGCAGCAGATTCATGTCCATGAACCAGCTGTGGATCTTGTCCTTGCGCGCCTTCACGTAATCGACCACGCGCTCGGAGAACGACACCGGCGACAGGCCCGGGGTGCACGACAGGCACTTCTGGCTCGCGGAATAAACCGCGTCGAGGTTCCATTCATCGACCAGCACCGGTGAGCCACCGAGCGAAGTCACGGCATCGACGATGGCGAGCGCGTTGTGCCTGTGCGCGATTTCGACCAGGGTTCTGGCATCCGACAGCACGCCGGTCGAGGTCTCGGCGTGGACGAAGGCGACGATGCGGACATCGGGATTTTTCCTGAGCGCATCTTCCAGCTTCTGCGGATCGACGGGCTCACCCCACTTGTCCTCGACAATGACGGGGATGCCGCCGCAGCGCTCGACGTTTTCGATCATGCGTCCGCCGAACACGCCGTTGCGGCACACGATCACCTTGTCGCCGGGGGAAACTAGATTAACGAAGCAGTACTCCATGCCGACCGAGCCGGGCCCGGAGACCGGGAACGTGAGCGGGTTCCTGGTCTGGTAGGCGTAACGTAACAGCGACTTCAGCTCTTCCATCATCTCGACGAAAACCGGATCGAGATAGCCGATGGCCGGCTGGCTCATAGTGGTAAGCACGCGCGGATGGATTTCCGTCGGCCCCGGCCCCATCAGCGTGCGCTGCGGAGGATGGAAAGAGCTGATGCGTTTTGCGGGCGCATATTTGTTCATCGTGTCACTCCCTGAAAGAGCAGATCCAAAAAAACTCTCGCCATCCGGCCGCGATTTGAGCCGGATCGGCTTCCTGGCATTGGCTTCGTTGAGAATCTCCACGGCCGTGACCTGGCCGCCCGAGACATGCTCGACTTCCATCGCCCAGCGCGCCGGCACATAACCGGATTTGACCCAGTTATTGACGACGGCGCGATCGAGGCGAAAGCGGCGGGCGACTTCGGCTTGACTGCCGAAAATGGCGACGAGGCGTTCAGCGCAGTTCATAAGTTGCGCAAGATTATCATGACAAAATTATTTTGACAAATCAGAATTTTTGGCGGACAGGTCGCCAAAAATTTACATAACTATATGTTTTATATATACTTTATTAAAACTCTTCCGGTGGGTCGAAGGCCTTGTCACCCTCCGCCGACACGACGCCGGTGGCAGCCACTGCGGCAAAATCAAACAGCGCGCGGTCCAAAAGATGCGAGGGCCGCGCGTTCTGGATGGCGGTGAATATGGTTTCCACCCGTCCCGGATGGCGCTTTTCCCACTCGCGCAGCAGCGCCTTCACTTCCTTGCGCTTGAGCGTTTCCTGCGAGCCGCACAGGGTGCAGGGAATGATCGGGAATTGTTTGATTTCCGCATATTCCGCCAAGTCCTCCTCCTTGCAATAGGCGAGCGGACGGATCACGACATGCCTGCCGTCGTCCGACACCAGCTTGGGCGGCATCGTCTTCAGCTTGCCGCCGTAGAACAGGTTGAGGAAGAACGTTTCCAGGATGTCGTCGCGGTGGTGGCCGAGCGCGATCTTGGTCGCGCCGAGCTCGCCCGCCACGCGGTAGAGCACGCCGCGCCGCAGCCGCGAACACAGCGAGCACATGGTCTTGCCCTCGGGAATCACACGCTTCACCACGCTGTAGGTATCCTGCTCCTCGATGCGGAACGGCACGCCGCGCGCCGCGAGATATTCGGGCAGCACGTGCTCCGGAAAACCGGGCTGCTTCTGGTCGAGATTGACCGCGACAATGTCGAAACGGATCGGCGCATGCTCGCGCAGATGCAGAAGGACGTCGAGCAGCGCGTAGCTGTCCTTGCCGCCCGAGAGGCACACCATCACGCGGTCGCCGTCGCGGATCATGTCGAAATCAGCGATC
>JAIESJ010000271.1 GCA_019746155.1 Burkholderiales bacterium | reverse complement strand
AATAGTGAGACTTCTTTAATATTTTTATGTTTTCCTTTACTTTACCTCATTTACTTCAATTGACGGAAAGTGCGGCGAACCAGATCAGGAAAGCGCTGGCCAGGCGCGGCGGCGGCATCGGCCTGCGGTTAGGCATCAAGAAAGTCGGCTGTTCGGGTTGGGCCTACGTCTTCGATTATGCCGACGAGGTGCGCGCGGACGATGCCACTTTTGAGGCGCACGACGCCAGACTGGTGATCGACGCGGAAAGCCTCCCCGTGCTCGACGGCGCGGTGCTGGACTTCCGCAAGGAAGGCCTGAAAGAGGCATTCAAGGTCGAAAACCCGAACGTCGACAGCACCTGCGGCTGCGGCGAGAGTTTCAGCGTCAAAGAGAAAGCGTGAGGCGTAAGGAGTTAGGCGTAAGGCGTTCATTTTGTGATGGTGGTTTTTCCGCCTCATGCCTCACGCCTCGCCTTCAAGGTTTTGAGGAAATGTAATGAGCACAGTTTTAGAAAACCTGGTCAACCAGCCCTACAAGCACGGTTTCGTCACCGAAATCGAATCCGATGTTGCGCCCAAGGGGCTCAGCGAGGACACCATCCGGCTGATCTCGGCCAAGAAGAACGAGCCCGAATGGCTGCTCGAATTCAGGCTCAACGCCTATCGCCACTGGCTGACGATGGCGGAGCCGACCTGGCCCAACGTCAGGTATCCGAAGATCGACTTCCAGAACATCAGTTACTACTCGGCGCCGAAGCCGAAGAAACTGAAGAGCATGGACGAGGTCGATCCGGAACTCCTGCGCACATTCGAGAAGCTGGGCGTGCCCATGAACGAGCGCGCGGCGCTCGCCGGCGTCGCGGTGGACGTGATTTTCGACTCGGTGTCGGTCGCCACCACCTACAAGCAGAAACTCGCCGAAGTCGGCATCATTTTCTGTTCGATCTCGGAAGCGGTGCGCGAGCACCCCGAGCTGGTGCGCAAATATCTCGGCAGCGTGGTACCCACGGGCGATAATTTCTACGCCGCGCTCAATTCCGCGGTATTCACCGACGGCTCGTTCTGCTTCATCCCGAAGGGCGTCAAATGCCCGATGGAGCTTTCGACCTATTTCCGCATCAATACCCAGGATTCGGGTCAGTTCGAGCGCACGCTGATCGTCGCCGAGGAAGGCGCCTCGGTGTCCTACCTCGAAGGCTGTACTGCGCCCAAGTTCGACACCAACCAGCTGCACGCGGCGGTGGTGGAACTGGTTGCGCTCGACCGCGCCGACATCAAGTACTCGACGGTGCAGAACTGGTATGCGGGTGACGAAGAGGGCCGCGGCGGCATCTACAACTTCGTCACCAAGCGCGGCTTGTGCAAGGGCGTCAACTCCAAGATTTCATGGACCCAGGTCGAAACCGGCTCGGCGATTACCTGGAAGTACCCGTCCTGTGTGCTGCTCGGCGACAACTCGATCGGCGAGTTCTACTCGGTGGCGCTCACCAATCACTATCAACAGGCCGACACCGGCACCAAGATGATCCACATCGGCAAGAACACCCGCAGCACCATCATCAGCAAGGGCATCTCCGCCGGCCGCTCCAACAACAGCTACCGCGGCTTGGTGAGAATCGGCCCGAAAGCCGAAGGCGCGCGCAATTACTCGCAATGCGATTCGATGCTGATCGGCTCGAAGTGCGGCGCCAATACCTTCCCCTATATCCAGGTGCACAACAGCACGGCCAAGGTCGAGCACGAGGCGACGACCTCGAAGATCGGCGAGGACCAGCTGTTCTATTTTCAGAGCCGCGGCATCGGCAACGAGGAAGCGGTGTCGATGATCATCAACGGCTTCTGCAAGGAAGTGTTCCAGCAACTGCCGATGGAATTCGCGGTCGAAGCGACCAAGCTCCTCGGCCTCAAACTCGAAGGCAGCGTAGGATGATCAACGCAAATGCAACAGTACTGCTCGAAGTGCGCGGCCTCAGGGCGACGGTCGCGGGCGTCGAGATCCTCAAGGGCATAGACCTCACGGTGCGTGCCGGTGAAGCGCACGCCATCATGGGCCCCAACGGCTCGGGCAAGAGCACGTTCGCCAAGGCGCTGGCCGGCCACCCCGCCTATGAAGTGACCAGCGGTGAAGTGCTCCTGGAAGGCAAGGACTTGTTCGCGCTCTCGCCCGAAGAGCGGGCGCGCGCCGGCGTGTTTCTCGGCTTCCAGTATCCGGTCGAGATTCCGGGCGTGTCGAACAGCGGATTCCTGCGGCTCGCCTACAACACGGTGCAGGGCGCGCGCGGGCGCGACGAACTCGATCCGCTCGAATTCGACGATTTCGTGCGCGAAAAAATGAAGCTGCTCGACATGGATCCGGGTTTTCTGGATCGCAGCGTCAACGACGGCTTCTCGGGCGGCGAGAAAAAACGCAATGAAATCCTGCAGATGGCGCTGCTGGAACCGAAACTCGCGATCCTCGACGAGACCGATTCCGGACTCGATATCGACGCGCTCCGCGTCGTGGCCAATGGGGTGAACCGATTGCTCACGCCCGCCAATGCCGTGGTGCTGGTCACGCACTACCAGCGCCTCCTCAATTACATCGTGCCCGACTACGTGCACGTGATGGAAGGCGGCAGGATCATCAAGACCGGCGGCAAGGAACTGGCGCTCGAACTGGAGACCCGCGGCTACGACTGGGTGCTCGAAGAATACAAAGGCAAGACGGGGGCCGAAGTATGAGCTTGACCACCACTCATCCTTATATCGAGGCCTTGCTCAAGGGCAGCCGCGATCTGCCGCAAAGCCCGGCGGGCTGGCTCGACGCGCGGCGTGCGCAGGCGCTGGAGCGCGCCAACGCGCTGACGGTGCCGACCACGCGCGATGAAGAATGGCGTTTTACCGACATCACGCCGCTCACCAGAATCCATTTCCAGCCGGCGCAGAGCGTGACGCGGCTGGCGCTGTCCGACATCGGGTGTTTCATTGTGCCGGAGGCGACGGTGCGGCTCGTATTCGTCGACGGCATATTCGTGCCTGAATTATCGGCAGTTCCGGATTCCCCCGCCGGCGTGCAGGTTTCGACGCTGGCCGAGGCAGCGGAAGCCCGGAGCGCGCTGCTCGAGAAGCATCTCGCGCGCCATGTCGCGTTTGAGAACAATCTGTTTGCCGCGCTCAATACTTCCTATCTGCGCGACGGCGCGCTGGTGACGACCGGAAAAAACCAGGCCTGTGCCGCCCCGGTCCATTTGCTGTTCGTCGCGACGCAAAAGGAGACTGCAGCCTATCCGCGCTGCCTAGTGATTGCCGAACCCGGCGCCGAATGCACGGTGATCGAGGATTTCGTGAGCCTCGAAGACGGCGCTTACTTCAACAATGCGGTGACGGAAATGGTCGTCGGCGCCGGTGCGCGCGTGCGGCACGTCAGGCTGCAGCGCGAGAGCCTCAATGCCTTTCACATCGCCCACTGCGCGGTGACGCTCGACAAGGACGCATCCTACCTGTCGAACACGGTGACGCTCGGCGCGCGCATTTCGCGCTACGACCTGAATGTTGCGCAGAACGGCGAAGGCGCCGAAATGAGAATCGACGGACTGGCGCTGATTTCCGGCCGCCAGCTCGCCGACACGCATACGCTGATGGCGCATGCCAGGCCCAACGGCCGCAGCGTGCAGGTCCATAAAACGATCGTGGACGGCGCGGCGCATGCGGTGTTCAACGGCAAGGTGTTCGTGCACGAGGGCGCCCAGTTGACCGACTCGTCGCAGGAAAGCCGCAACCTGCTGCTGTCGGGCAGGGCGCATATCGACACCAAACCGCAACTCGAGATCTTCGCCGACGACGTCAAGTGCTCGCATGGCGCAACCGTCGGCCAGCTCGATGCCGAGCAGCTGTTCTATCTCAGGAGCCGGGGCCTGTCCGACGCCAGCGCGCGCAACCTGCTCACCTATGCTTTCGGCGCCGAGATCATCGACCGCATCCCGGTGCGCTCGCTGCTCGAGCGGCTCGAGCGAACCGTGCTCGAGCAGACGCAAGCCGCCGAGCCGGAGACCCGCTCATGACCGCAGGGCAAAGCGCGATGATGCGGCCTCCGTCGGCAGCGCTGGCGGTTGAGCGCATCCGTGCCGATTTTCCGATCCTCAAACTCAGGGTCAATGGTAACCCGTTGGTTTTTCTGGATAATGCGGCATCGAGCCAGATGCCGCAGCCGGTCATCGACCGCTGGGTGAAGTATCAGACCAGCCAGCACGCCAATATCCACCGCGCGGTGCACACCCTGTCCGAGACGGCGACCGCCGAGTACGAAGCCGCGCGCCGCAAGGTGCAGGCGTTCCTCAACGCCAAGGAAGAGCGCGAGATCATTTTCACCAGCGGCACCACCGACGGCATCAACCTGGTCGCGCACGGCTACGGCCGCAAGTTCATCGGCCGGGACGACGAGATCATTCTCACCACGCTCGAACACCACTCGAACATCGTGCCGTGGCAGATGCTGGCGCAGGAGAAGGGCGCGAAAATCCGCGTCGTGCCGGTCAACGACCGCGGTGAACTGCTGCTCGACGAGTACCGGACGCTCTTCAACAGCCGCACCAGGCTTGTCGGCGTGACGCACGTGTCGAACGCGCTCGGCACCATCAACCCGGTGCGCGACATGATCGCCATCGCGCATGAGCATGGCGTGCCGGTACTGGTGGATGGCGCACAGGCGGCGCCCCACTTCAAGGTCGACATGCAGGCGCTTGACTGCGACTTCTACGCCTTCTCCGGGCACAAGATGTGCGGCCCGACCGGCATCGGCGTGCTCTACGGCAAAGCGGGCTGGCTTGAGAAAATGCAGCCGTTCAAGGGCGGCGGCGACATGATCCTGTCGGTGACGTTCGAGAAGACCACTTACAACGTGATTCCGTACAAGTTCGAGGCTGGCACACCGCCGATCGCGGCGGCGATCACGCTGGGCGCCGCGATCGACTACCTGATCGCGATCGGCATGGACGGCATCGCCGCACATGAAACCGATCTGCTCGACTATGCGACCGACCAGGTGAACCGTCTGCCGGGCGTGCGCATCATCGGCACCGCGGAAAAAAAAGCGGCGGTGCTGTCGTTCGTGGTGGACGGCGTGCATCCGCACGATGTCGGCACGCTGCTCAATGACGAGGGGGTTGCGATCCGCACCGGGCATCATTGCGCGCAACCGGTGATGCAGCGCTTCAAGGTTCCCGCCACGTCGCGCGCCTCGTTCGCGTTCTACAACACCATGGCCGAGGTCGATGCGCTGGTGGCGGCGATCCGCAAGGTTCAGAAAATTTTCGGTTAAGTGAATGTAAGTAAAGGAGTGAATTCAGTGAAGGTGTGAATGAGTGAACGGGTGAAGCCCCTCACCCCAGCCCTCTCCCCGGGTGCGGGGAGAGGGGGGAAGTGCAGCTCCTTCACTCTTTCACGTTTTCACTCCTTCACGAGCGAAGCGCCATGGCGGACAGCAAACAGCTTTATCAGGAAGTCATTCTCGACCACAACAGGAAGCCGCGTAACTGGGGCGTGCTGGCCGATGCCAGTCACAAGGCCGAGGGTCACAACCCGCTGTGCGGCGACCACATCAGTCTCACGCTGAAACTGAGCGGGGACGTGGTCGACGCGATCAACGTACAGGGGGAGTCGTGCGCGATCTGCAAGGCGTCGGCATCGATGATGACGACGGTGGTCAAAGGCCGGAAGCGCGCGGACGCGGAGCAGATGATCCGGGAATTCCGCGACATGGCGACCGGCAAGCTCGACCTTGGCACGCAGCGGCACCACTTGGGACGACTCGCGGTGTTCGCCGGCGTGCGCGACCTGCCCACCCGCGTCAAGTGCGCGATTCTGCCGTGGCATACGCTGCATGCGGCATTGAATTCAGTCGCTTCGACTTCGACCGAAGCCGAGGCCGACCCGATGCATGCGCCGATTGGCGGCGCGTGAAAGAAACATTAGCCACAGAGGACACAGAGAAAGATATGAATCGCCAAGATGCCAAGGAAAGTGTTGCCAAAAAAGGCTCTGATTAGCTGGATTCTAAAATGCCGAAAATCGCCGAAATCGAACCGACGCCGAACCCCAACGCGATGAAGTTCGTCCTCAGGGAGCCGCTCACGTGGGGAATCGCGCGTTCATACGATAACGCCGATCAGGCCAGGGACGATCCGCTGGCGGCGAAGCTGTTCGAGATCGAGCATGTGACCAACGTGTTCTACGTCGATCACTGGATCACGGTCACGCAGGACGGCGCGGCCGACTGGCAGGAACTGATGCGCAGGCTCGCGGTGCCGATCCGCGATGCCCCGGCGGCTGATGCTCAATCCGAACAGCTTGCGGCGCAGGCCACCGCCGTGCTCAATACCGAGGCATTGAGCGATAGTGACCGCGCGCGGCTCGACAGGATCAACGGGATTCTGGACGAGCAGGTGCGGCCGTATCTGCAGGGTGACGGCGGCGATCTCTATGTTCTCGGGCTCGAAGGCAACAAGCTTACCGTCCACTACCAGGGCGCCTGCGGCAGCTGCCCGAGTTCGCTATCGGGCACGCTCGCCGGCATCGAGAATCTGGTGCGGCAGATAGAACCCGATCTCGAAGTCGTTGCTGTTTAGCTCGATAGACAGGATTGGCGGGATTATTCTTTTTGCCGCCCGGTTTCTGAATCTTGTGAATCCCGTAAATCCTGTCCGTTTCCTGCATTAAATCATGTGTGAATGGATTACCGTAGCCAAGGTGGGCGAGTTGGCGCCGGGACAATGGCGTATCGTCGATGCCGACGGCGTGCAGATCGTGGTGTTCAACCTCGACGGCGAGTACTTCGCGATCGAGGACGTGTGCACCCACGATGGCGGGCAACTGACCGGCGGCACGGTGGAAGGCGGCGAGATCGTCTGCCCGCGCCACGGCGCGCGCTTCTGCATTCGCACCGGCGAAGCGCTGTCGGCGCCGGCCTACGAGCCGACGGCGAAATTCCCGGTGCGCGTCGAACGCGGCGCTGTACAGGTCAGGGACGATCGCTGGGACTAGCCCGCATGTTTCATGACCGCCACGGTTTGGGGTCGTGCGATCAAACCGGCGCGAGGAAGCGCCTGCGGCATGCGGGCTTGACTATTTTTTGAGCAATTTTTCGAGTTGCGGCGACACTGCACCGGGATTGCGCGGGATGCCACGGCACCGAACTCTACGTAATCATCGAAAAAACAATTGAGCCGCCGATAAACGCCGAAGAACGCGGATAAAATCAAACACCAAAACGGTGATCACGCAGGTTGTATTATCAATATCGGCGTTAATCGGCGTACCCTTCAAGGGGGTATTGAGAAGAATTCATCTGCGGCTAATGATAATTGAATAAATTCAGCACGCCGTCGAGGCCGACGTAGTGGATGGTGTGGGTGGCTTTTTCGCGCACCACCGGCTTGGCGTGATAGGCGACGCTGACGCCGGCTTCGGCCATGAACTTGAGGTCGTTGGCGCCGTCGCCGACGGCGATGATCTGTCCGCGGCCGATTCCCAGCTCGTCGCGCACGCGGATGAGCTCATCGCGCTTGGCGTCGGCGTTGACGATGCGCCCCAGCACTTCACCGGTCAGCTTTCCATCCGCGATGCCCAGGGTATTGGCATAGGTGTAATCGAGGCCGAGCCGGGATTTCAGGCGGTCGGTGACCTGGGTGAAGCCGCCCGATACCAGCAGCGTTCTGATGCCGTGTTTCCTGGCCTGCGCCAGCAGCCGCTCCGCGCCGGGGCTTAATTTCAGCCGCTCGTCATGGACGCGCACCAGCGCGCTCTCATCGAGCCCCTTGAGCAGCGCAAGGCGGCGCCTGAGGCTTTCGTCGTATTCGATTTCCCCGCGCATCGCCTGCGCCGTGATCGCTGCGACCTGCGGTTTCAAACCCGTCATGTCGGCAAGCTCGTCGATGGTTTCTATCGTGATCAGCGTCGAATCCATGTCCATCACCAGCAGCCTGAAATCGGCGAGCCGGCGCTCTTCGGGCACGAAGGCGTAGTCGAGCCGCGCCTGCTCGCACAGCGCGCCGATATCGGCCGTGGGCGAGGCATTGGTCAGCCGGAACACGTTGGGTGCGATCTGTTCGATGCCGTTGGCGCCGGCAAGCTTGGCGAGATGCTTCAGGTCGGTCGTTTCGACGTTACTGCCCTGGATGATGAGATACATGCTGTCAGACGCGGAGCGAAGAGAGCAAAGGCGCGATTATAGCGGATGGCGCGGACCCTGACCCGGTTGCAGGGAGCGTGCCGCCGCCGATGGCCGTGCCCCCCTCCGCGCGACCACGACGATGCCGAATATATTCATGCCCTTGCGTGCGGCGACCGGCGCGCCGCTGGTGGCGA
>JAIESJ010000077.1 GCA_019746155.1 Burkholderiales bacterium | reverse complement strand
ACATGCGCCACAGGTGTGGCCGCCGGAATGTTGTCGTAGCCGCGGATACGCGCCACTTCCTCGATCAGATCTTCCTCAATCGCAATGTCGAAACGATAGGCCGGCGGCGTCACGCGAAATTCGTCGTTGGAAGCCGTGAATTCGAAGCCGAGACGGCGCAGTATCGCACCTACCCCATCTGCGCCAAGCTCGATACCGAGCACACGTTCGGCACGCTTCAAACGCAGGGTTACCGCCGCGCGCTTCGGCAAATCGGCACGCGCCTCGCTCACCGGTCCGGCCTTGCCGCCGCAGATTTGCATAACCAGTTGCGTCGCGCGCTCCAGCGCGTTCACGATGCCGGAAAAATCCACGCCGCGCTCGAAACGGTATGCGGAATCCGATCCAAAGCCCAGCGCGCGCGGCTTGCCGGCGATCACGCCGGGATCGAAGAACGCGCTTTCGAGGAAAACATCGTTTGTCGTGTCGCTCACCGCACTGTGCGCACCACCCATGATGCCTGCCAGCGCCAGCGCTTTCCTGTCGTCGGCGATCACCAGAAAATCAGAAGTAAGCGCGGGCGTTTGTTCGTTGAGCAGCGTCAGCCTCTCTTCCGCCCTGGCGAAACGCACCCGAATGCCGCCGTCGAGTTTTGCGGCGTCGAACGCATGCAGCGGCTGCCCCAGTTCAAGCATGACGTAGTTGGTAATGTCGACAATGGCGCTGATGGCGCGTATGCCGCTCCTCGCAAGCCGCTGCACCATCCATTGCGGCGTCGGTGCCCGGGCATTGACCCCGCGCACCAGACGGCCACAGTAGCGCGGGCACGCCTGCGGCGCATCGAGCGTGACTTGGAGCGTATCGCTGATGGCATTGTGCACCGGATCGATTTTGAACGCTTCCATCCTGGCGCCGGTGATTGCCGCAACTTCGCGCGCCATGCCCAGAATGCTCAGGCAATCACCGCGGTTGGGCGTGGGCTTGATGGTAAGCACATGATCGTCGAGATCGAGCAGTTGCCGGATATCGGTGCCCGGCTGAACGTCCTGCGGCAGCAGCAGCAATCCGGCGGCGTCTTCACTCAAGCCCAGCTCTTTTGCCGAGCACAGCATGCCACGGGATTCCACGCCGCGAACTTCGGCGGCCCTGATCTCGATGCCGGGAAGCCTGGCACCAACCAGCGCGGTGGGCACCTTGATGCCGGCGCGCACATTGGGCGCACCGCAGACAATGGTGAGCAGCGCGGCACCGGCATTGACCTCGCACACCGTCAGGCGGTCGGCGCCGGGATGCTTCTCGACCTTGAGCACCTCGCCGACCACCACGCGATCGAATGACGGCGCGGCCGGCTCCAGCGCCTCGACCTCGATGCCGCCCATGGTCAATGCGTCCGCCAGTTCCCGGCCGGAGAGCGGCGGATTGACGAAAGTGCGTAGCCAGTTTTCAGAAAACTTCATGGTTCTTTTGCCACAGAGGACACAGAGATCACAGAGAAAACATTAAAAGCCAACGCAAAGAACGCGAAGGACATTAAGGTGTAAAGAGCAAAACAAAAAACATCTCTCGTCCTCCTTGATGTGCTGGCAACTCTAAAAGGTTTTACTCTGTGTTCTCTGTGTTCTCCGTGTTCTCTGTGGCTAATTGAATTGTTTTAGAAACCGTAAGTCGTTCTCGAAGAAAAGACGCAAGTCGTTCACGCCATAGCGCAGCATGGCGAGCCGGTCGGGGCCCAGGCCGAATGCGAAGCCCTGATATTGCTCGGGGTCGATATTAACGTTGCGCAGCACATTCGGATGCACCATGCCACAGCCGCCCATCTCCAGCCAACCGGCGCCGAAGCTCATGTCGATTTCGGCCGAAGGCTCGGTGAAAGGAAAGAACGACGGGCGAAAACGCAGTTTCAGATCGTCACACTCGAAAAAGCGCCTGAAGAAATCCGCCAGCACGCCCTTCAGATCGGCGAACGTGATGTGTTCGTCGATCCACAGTCCCTCGATCTGATGAAACATCGGCGAATGCGTCGCGTCCGAATCAACGCGATAGACCCGCCCCGGCGCGATGATCTTGACCGGCGGCCGGTGTTGTTCCATGTAGCGAATCTGGATCGGCGAAGTATGGGTGCGCAGCAGATGCCTGCCGTCATCCAGGTAGAAAGTGTCGTGCATGGAGCGCGCCGGATGATTCTCCGGCTGATTGAGCGCGGTGAAATTATAGTAATCGGTTTCGATCTCGGGGCCATCTGCAACCTCGAACCCCATCGAACGGAAGAGCCGCTCGATGCGCTCCAGCGTGCGTGTCACCGGATGCAGTCCGCCGTGCCCCAGGCCGCGACCCGGCAACGTCACGTCGAGCGCTTCTTCCTTGAGCCGGGCTTCGAGTCTGGAGGACTGGATTTTCTCGCGCTGCTCGCGCAAGGCGGTTTCGAGCTTTTCCTTGGCGGCATTGATGCGGCTGCCCATTGCCGGGCGCTCCGCTGCGGGCAGCCTGCCGAGTCCTTTCAGCAGACCGGTCAGCGCACCGGACTTGCCGAGATAGCGTGCCTTCGCCTGCTCAAGCTGGTCGGCATCGTCGATGCCGGCAAACAGCGCGAGTGCCTCATTCACAATCACATCAAGGTCTTGCATGTTACGCTTGGGGAAAACGGAGAAAAAAAAGGAGGCCGCACCAGCCTCCTTTCTTCTGCGCTATGATTCAGGCGCCGAGGCTGGCCCTGGCCTTCTCGACGAACCTGCTGAACGCCGGCTTGTCGAGCACCGCAATGTCGGCGAGCACCTTGCGATCGACGGCAATCGCGGCTTTCTTCAGCCCGTTCATGAATACGCTGTAGCTCATGCCGTGCTCGCGTGCAGCAGCATTGATGCGCGCAACCCACAACGAGCGAAACACGCGCTTCTTGTTGCGGCGGTCGCGATAGGCATACTGCCCGGCGCGCATCACCGCTTCGTTGGCGATACGGAATACGTTCTTGCGGCGGCCGCGGAATCCCTTGGCCTGCTGCAGCACTTTCTTATGGCTGGCGCGGGCGATTACGCCACGTTTGACTCTTGGCATGGCTGATCTCCCTTAGTTCGGCAGCATGGCGCGCACGGAACGTTGATCCGACGCGTGCACGCCGGTGGTGCCGCGCAAGTGACGTTTGCGCTTGGTGCTTTTTTTGGTCAGGATATGGCGCAAATTTGCACTTGCACGCTTGAACTTGCCATTTCCCAGTTTCTTGAAGCGCTTCGCAGCGCCACTCTTGGTTTTCATCTTTGGCATGATGACTCCTGTTTTAGCCTAGCGCCGGGTGCCCTGCCTTGCGGAGGGACTTCGCCAGACCCGGACAACTACTTCTTCTCAACCCCAGCAGCCACCGCCGCGTCTGCCCGCGGCTCGCCGGTCTTGATCTTTCCGACCGCAACCTTGGCTTTAGGCGTTCCGGGCGCCGCCTTTTTCGGCACCGCCTCGGTTTTCGCCCCGACCTGCTGGGGACCTTTACCGCCCTTCTTCGGCGACAGCACCATGATAAGCTGCCGGCCTTCCATCTTCGGAAACTGCTCGACCACGCCATACGGCTCCAGGTCGGTTCTGACCCGCTCGAGCAGCCGGATTCCGATTTCCTGATGCGCCATTTCGCGTCCGCGAAAACGCAACGTGACCTTGGTCTTGTCGCCTTCCTCGAGAAAGCGGATCAGATTGCGCAGCTTGATCTGATAATCGCCTTCGTCGGTTCCCGGACGGAACTTGATCTCCTTGACGACGATCTGCTTCTGCTTGAGCTTCGCCTCGTGCCGCTTCTTGCTCTCACGGTACTTGAATTTCCCGTAATCCATGACACGGCAAACCGGCGGCTTGGCCGTCGGTGCGATTTCCACAAGATCCAGCTCGGCTTCCTCTGCCAGTTTATTGGCAACAGCCAGACTCACGATCCCGATCTGCTCTCCGTTGGCCCCAATGAGCCGAACCTCCGGTGCGGTAATCTCACCGTTGATCCGCGCTTCTTCTTCCTTAGCTATTAGAAAAACTCCCCTGTGTCATCCGTCTTAAGCCGCGCGACCCCGCTTTCCCGCCTCGGTTTTGAGACGGGAAACAAAGTCCCTCAGGGTCATTTGCCCCAGGTCTTCACCCTTGCGGGTGCGCACGGCAACCATTTGTGCCGCCACTTCCTTGTCGCCTACAACAACCTGGTAGGGCAGCTTTTGCAAACTATGTTCTCGGATTTTATAGGAAATTTTCTCGTTTCTCAAGTCGGCTTCGGCGCGCAAACCGGCTTCCTTGAGCATTTTTGTCACTTGTCCGGCGTAATCTGCCTGGTGCTCGGAGATATTCATGACCACCGCCTGCACCGGCGCCAGCCATACCGGCATGGCGCCCGCGTAATGCTCGATCAGAATGCCGATGAAGCGCTCCAGCGAACCCAGAATCGCCCGGTGCAGCATCACCGGCACCCTGCGGGTGTTGTCCTCGGCGACATACTCGGCCCCCAACCGTCCCGGCATGGAAAAATCGAGCTGCATGGTGCCACACTGCCAGACCCGCCCCAGGCTGTCTTTGAGCGAAAACTCGATTTTGGGGCCGTAGAACGCACCCTCGCCCGGCTGCACTTCGAACGGCAGCCCCATGTTTTTGAGCGCGGCCTCGAGCGCGGCTTCGGCCCGGTCCCACTGTTCATCGCTGCCGACGCGTTTCGCCGGCCGCAGCGACAGCTTGACCAGCACGTCGTCGAAGCCGAAATCGGCGTAGACCTGCTGCAGCAGTCGGATGAACTGGCTCACTTCCCCCTGCACCTGGTCTTCAGTGCAGAAAATATGCGCATCATCCTGCACGAAATTGCGCACCCGCATCAGGCCGTGCAAGGCGCCCGACGGCTCGTTGCGATGACAGGAGCCGAACTCGGCGAGCCGCAACGGCAGGTCGCGGTAGCTCTTGATGCCCTGGTTGAACACCTGGATATGACCGGGGCAATTCATCGGCTTCACCGCGTAGTCGCGCGACTCCGACTCGGTGGTGAACATGTTTTCGCGGAAATTCTCCCAGTGCCCCGAGCGCTCCCACAATGAGCGGTCCATGATCTGCGGTGTGCGGATTTCCAGATAGCCCGCGTCGCACACAACCTGGCGCAGGTATTGCTCGATCACCTGCCAGATCACCCAGCCCCTGGGGTGCCAGAACACCATGCCCGGCGCTTCGTCCTGCTGGTGAAACAGGTCGAGACTGCGGCCGAGCCTGCGGTGATCGCGTTTTTCGGCTTCTTCCAGGCGGTGAAGATAGGCTGCCTGGTCTTCCTTTTTGCTCCAGGCCGTGCCGTATATCCGCTGCAGCATCTCGTTTTTCGAATCCCCGCGCCAATAGGCGCCGGCGACCTTCATCAACTTGAATACCTTGAGTTTTCCGGTCGAAGGCACGTGGGGACCGCGGCACAGATCGATGAAATTGTCCTGGCGATAGAGCGATATCGGCTCGTTGGCCGGGATCGAGGCGATGATTTCGGCTTTGTAGTGTTCGCCCAGATTTTTGAAGAACGCCACCGCCTCGTCGCGCGGCATCAGTTGGCGCTCGACTCTAATATCGCGTTTGGCGATTTCAGCCATACGCTGCTCGATCGCGGCGAGATCCTCGGGCGTAAACGGCCGCTTGTAGGAAAAATCGTAGTAGAACCCGTCCTCGATCACCGGGCCTATCGTGACTTGGGCATCGGGGAAAAGTTCCTTCACTGCATGCGCCAGCAGGTGCGCGGTCGAATGGCGGATGATTTCGAGACCCGCCGGGTCCTTGTCGGTAATGATCTCGACATCGGCATCGGCATCGATGCGGTACGAGGTATCGACGAGCTTGCCGTTGACGCGTCCGGCAAGCGCCGCCTTGGCCAGCCCCGCACCGATGGCGGCCGCCACCTCGGCGACCGAAACCGGCTTATCGAAAGGACGGACCGAACCGTCAGGAAGTTTTATATTGACCATGTCAGGATACGTCAGCGCAGAATAAAAAAGTGCGGCCAGGCCGCACTTTTCATCGGAACCATAAACACAAGCGCGACTAGGAACGGAATGCTGATAACGTGCTGTTTCGCGGCGTCATACCCTGGTCCTGGCTCCACGTCGTTACGTTTATTCCCCCCGCGAACCGAACGCCGCTCCGCGTGCGTTCCAATTCGCGGAGTCAAGCCAGCACCCCGTGTCCGGCTTAACAATTTGGTAGGCGCGATTGGACTCGAACCAATGACCCCCACCATGTCAAAGGGGCTGAGACCAAGCGCCATCTTTAACTTATTGATTTAGCTATGTAACTTGCGCTCGCCAAATCATAAAAACAGTGATCCATAACGCAAAAACAACGATAAAGCGTGCCAGTGTAGCACAGGTACGGCACAGGCACGCGTTGTGCCATGGCAATCTGGCCACCGGAAGCCATCGAGGACATTGGGTCATTGGCGACAACTCGATTCGAGAACGATTTGTCTACAGCTACCGCATCATTTACCGCGTTGAGTCCGAGCGCAAAGCTTACGAAGGATCCGTGTTTACGCGCGGGTTAAGGCGCGACTTCCATGATCCGCGGCGCTCGCCCACGGTTTGATTTTCGCCAGCTTGGCGCCTAAAGCACGTTCCGCAACTTCCGTGTCATGAGACACCTGGGCGCGCAGCCAGTAGCCGTTAGAAAGGCCGAAAAACCGGCACAGACGCAAGTCGGTGTCGGCAGTAATGGCGCGTTTGCCCGCCACGATGTCGCCGATGCGTTGCGCCGGCACGCCGATCTCCTTCGCCAGCCGGTACTGGCTGATCCCCATCGGCCTCAGAAATTCTTCCAGCAAGAGCTCGCCGGGCGTTACGGGTTTGAGCTTACGCATCATCATTCTCCATCAGTGATAGTCCACGATCTCGACATCTTCAGCGCCTGCGTCCGTCCAACGAAAACACACGCGGAACTGATCGTTTACGCGGATGCTATGCTGCCCCGCGCGATCACCTTTCAGGGCTTCCAGCCGATTGCCGGGCGGCACCCGCAGATCGTTCAATCGCCCCGCGATCTCCAACTGCCGTAGCTTGCGTCGTGCGACAGCCGCGATGTTTGCGAACCGCTTGACCCGCTCGCCTTTGGAAAGAGCATGGGTATCGGGGCACTTAAATGTCTTGATCACGAGCTTTGATAGTAACGCTGTACGTGATTAACGTCAAGCGTGACCATCAGCATGCGCAGGCCTTGCCTGACATTCGACTGCTTTTTTTAGGGCCATACACCGTCCGAAACTCGCGTTAATTCAGGAACTCACAATCGGCTTCGTGGCTGTTTTGGACAGCAGTGATACTCAATACAAAAATGCGGGGACATGCCCCGCATTACTGGAGTAACAGCATTAAAAGTCGGCCGCGCCGAGGCCAGCGGCGCAAAGGGAACGACCCTTAGAACTTCCAGCCAAAGCCGACGCCCACCACCCAAGGGTCGATCTTGAGATGGCTTTCCTTCACGCCCGTAGATGCCCTGATGAGATCGCTCTCGATGTAGAGCTTCTTCACATCCACGTTGACGAATGTGTTCTTGCCCACCTCCACGTCGAGACCAGCCTGCAACGCGCCGCCCCAGCTGTCCTTTTCCAGGTTGAAGGCGCCGTTGGCGATGTTGACGCTGGAAAAGCGGGTGTAGTTGATGCCCGCGCCAACATAGGGACGGAATTTCTGGTCAGGCATAAAATGGTATTGCAAGGTAAGGGTGGGAGGCAGATGCTTGACACTGCCGATGCTGGCACCGTTGAGCCTGACATCGTGCTTCTGGGGAACGGTGAGTATCAGTTCCAGAACCAGGTGTTTGCTCAGGAAATAACTGAAGTCCACTTCGGGCGCCAACTTGGTATTCAGGGTGATGGCATTGGCAGCAATGCCGGCGAGACCGCCAGTGCCGGCGTCGGATTTGTTGTCAGGCTGAATGTTGATGGCCCGCACCCGTATGAGCCGATCCCCCTTTTCGGCAAACGCTGTCGGAGACAGCAGCATGCTTCCTGCCAATACCACAAGACCAAGAATGCGTTTCATGATTTCCTCTCCTAATGATTGATGAAGTTACCTGGCGACGACAACTGGCCTTGAGCCAGTTGAAGTCCCCTACCCGACTCCTGGACGCGAAATCGAATCTCTTATGAACGCGCGGTTCACCCAAAAAGCACAGACAAGTGTCGCGTGCCGCCGAATTTGAAAATCAGCACGCGGACAGAGCGCAAATTTTCGGTCTTCTTCACCCCCCAACGACATTTCGCGCGGCCCTTTAGCCTTTCTATCGAGAATTACATAATAGATGACATTACCAAAGCTCGGCCTGTTTCCAGCATGCCATGATGATGGACTGGCGGCGCTGC
>JAIESJ010000252.1 GCA_019746155.1 Burkholderiales bacterium | reverse complement strand
GCTCGCCATGAGCGAACCTGGCGCCGGCTCGGACGTCGTCAGCATGCGGCTGCGCGCCGTCAGGAAAGGCGAGCGCTATGTGTTGAACGGCAGCAAAATGTGGATCACCAACGGCCCGGACGCCGACGTGCTGGTGGTCTATGCCAAGACCGACCCCGCCGCCGCCGCGCGCGGCATCACCGCCTTCATCATTGAAAAAAACTTCAGGGGTTTCACCGCCGCGCAGAAGCTCGACAAGCTCGGCATGCGCGGCTCCAACACCTGCGAGCTCGTGTTCCAGGACTGCGAAGTGCCCGCGGAAAACGTGCTGGGCACGGAGGGCAAGGGCGTCGAGGTGTTGATGAGCGGGCTCGATTACGAACGCGTGGTGCTCGCCGGCGGTCCGCTCGGCATCATGCAGGCGTGCATGGACGCGGTGCTGCCTTATGTGCACGAGCGCAAACAGTTCGGCCGCCCCATCGGCGAATTCCAGTTAATGCAGGGCAAGCTCGCCGACATGTATACCTCCATGAACGCCTGCCGCGCTTACGCCTATGCCGTGGCCCGCGCCTGCGATCGCGGCGAAGTCACACGCAAGGACGCGGCGGGAGCGATTCTGTATGCTGCCGAAAAAGCGACCTGGATGGCGCTCGAAGCGATCCAGGCGCTGGGCGGCATGGGCTATGTCAACGAGTCGCCCACCGGCCGGCTGCTGCGCGACGCAAAACTGTACGAGATCGGCGCCGGCACCTCGGAAATCCGCCGCGTGCTGATCGGCCGCGAGCTGTTCAACGAGACAAAATGAAAAACGAGCTGAAGCAATCACTAACCGGCTTGGCAATTCAATGAGATATGTCGAATGATCCGGTAGTCATTGTCAGTGCCGTGCGCACGCCGATGGGCGGCTTTTTGGGCGATTTGAAATCGCTCGCTGCGCCAGAGCTGGGTGCGGCCGCCATCCGCGCCGCGATCGAACGCGCCGGCATCCGGCCGGAAGACGTCGAGGAAGTCATCATGGGCAATGTGCTGTCCGCGGGCCTGGGCCAGGCGCCGGCGCGCCAGGCCGCGCTAGTCGCGGGGCTGCCGCCGGCCGTGGGCTGCATGACCATCAACAAGGTATGCGGTTCGGGCATGAAGGCGGCGATGCTCGCGCACGACATGCTGACGGTTGGCACGAATGACGTGATGGTGGCGGGCGGCATGGAAAGCATGTCGAATGCACCCTATCTTCTACCCAGGGCGCGCACCGGGTTCCGCCTCGGCCACGGGGAAGTGAAGGACCACATGTTCCTCGACGGACTGGAGGACGCCTATGATCGCGGCCGCCTGATGGGCGTATTCGCGGAGGATACCGCCGCCAAGTATCAGTTCTCACGTGAAGCGCAGGACCGCTACGCCATCGCTTCGCTCACGCGGGCGCAGGACGCCATCAGGAACGGCAGCCTCGCCAAAGAGATCGTGCCGGTCACGATCAGCGGGGGAAAAAGCGAGACCGCCGTGAGCAACGATGAGCAGCCGCTCAAGGCCAATCCCGACAGGATTCCGCAGCTCAAACCCGCGTTCCGGAAAGACGGCACGGTCACTGCCGCCAATTCGAGTTCGATATCCGACGGCGCGGCGGCGCTGGCGCTGATGCGGCTGTCGGAAGCGGAAAAGCGGGGATTGAGCCCACTCGCAAAAATTGCCGGCTACGCCACTCATTCGCAGGAGCCGCAGTGGTTTACCACCGCGCCGGTCGGCGCAATCCGCAAGCTGTTCGAAAGAACCGGCTGGGATGCGAAGACCACCGACCTGTTCGAGATCAACGAAGCGTTTGCGGTGGTGGCGATGGCGGCGATGCACGACCTCGATCTGCCGCATGATAAAGTCAACGTGCACGGCGGCGCGTGCGCGCTGGGGCATCCGCTCGGCGCCTCCGGCGCGCGCATCATGGTGACGCTTATCGCCGCGCTCGAGAAATACGGTATGAAGCGCGGCATCGCCAGTTTGTGCATCGGCGGCGGCGAAGCCACGGCGATCGCGCTCGAACGGCTCGATTAAATCGTGAACGAGTGAATGAGTAAACGAGTGAAGCCCCTCACCCGACCCCTCTCCCCCAGTGAGCGGGGGAGAGGGCACTTGCTTCGTCACCCCTTCACCCCTTCACTCCTTCATTCCTTCACCCTTCACTTCCGCCAGGAGATTGAATGGCCAACCCGATCGATTTCTACTTCGACTTCTCCTCGCCATACGGCTATTTCGCCAGCGCTAAAATCGAGGAGATCGCCGCCAGGCACGGCCGCAGCGCGACCTGGCGGCCGATCCTGCTGGGCGCGGTGTTCAAGATCACGGGCCAGCAGCCGCTGCCGACGATTCCGCTGAAGGGCAGTTATGCCAAGCACGACCTTGCGCGCTCGGCGCGGCTGTTTGGCGTGCCGTACAAGACGCCGTCGAAGTTTCCCATTGCAGGGCAGGCGCCGAGCCGCGCCTTTTACTGGGTCAGCGACAAGGATCCTGCGCTCGCCAAAAAGCTGGCGCGGGCGCTCTACCACGCCTACTTCGCCGAAGACCGCGACATTTCCAGCCCGGAAATCACCGCCAGTGTCGCCGCCAGACTGGGTCTGGAAAAGGACCAGGTATTGCAGGCGCTGAACGATCCGGCGGTCAAAGAGCGTCTGAAGACCGAAGTCGATACGGCGATCGGGCGCGGCGTGTTCGGTTCGCCTTACATCATTATCGACGGCGAACCGTTTTGGGGCTCGGACCGGCTGGATCAGGTTGAAAAGTGGCTCGCCACCGGCGGCTGGTAAAACACAAACCTTAAAAAAAGAGCGCACATCGAAAAGACCTAAACCGATGAAACCGCCCAGTGCTCACTCCTGACCTCTCTCCCGGAGGGAGAGAGGAAGCATGTGCCTTCCTTCCCCCCTGGGAGAAGGGTCGGGGACGAGGGATCGAACGCCGATAAACGCAGATCAAACATGCGCGACAAGCTCGACGCCATTCAGACCGACATCGTCACGTTAAAATGAGTTCCATCATCAAAACCAAACTCAGAACCGACTCCGCGGAATTCAAGGCCGCCGCGCAGGCGATGCGCGCCCAGGTCGACGAGTTAAACCGCCGGCTGCAGCAGGTCAGGCGAGGCGGCGACGAAGCGGCGCGCAAAAAGCATCGGGACCGCGGCAAGCTCCTGCCGCGCGAGCGCATCGCGGCGCTGCTCGATCCCGGGGCGCCGTTTCTCGAACTCTCGCCGCTCGCGGCCTGGGAGACCTACGACGAACCAGTGCCCGCAGCGGGCATCATCACCGGCATCGGGCAGGTCAGCGGCCGCACATGCGTGGTGATCGCCAACGACGCCACGGTCAAAGGCGGCACCTACTATCCGCTCACGGTGAAGAAGCATTTGCGCGCGCAGGAAATCGCGCTGGAAAACCGTCTGCCGTGCATCTATCTCGTCGATTCCGGCGGCGCGCACCTGCCGAGCCAGGACGAGGTGTTTCCCGATCGCGATCACTTCGGCCGCATTTTCTACAACCAAGCCACCATGTCGGCGGCGGGCATCGCGCAGATCGCCGTCGTGATGGGCTCGTGCACCGCGGGCGGCGCCTACGTGCCGGCGATGTCGGATGAAACCATCATCGTCAAGAATCAGGGCACGATTTTTCTCGCCGGGCCGCCGCTGGTCAAGGCCGCAACCGGCGAAGTGGTCAGCGCGGAGGAGCTGGGCGGCGCGGATGTGCATACACGTATTTCGGGCGTGGCTGATCACCTCGCCGAAGACGACCGGCACGCGCTGGAGCTGGCGCGGCGGTCCGTAAAAAATATCAATAAAAACAATATGTTACAAAACAACCGGGAGGCGCCGCGCGAGCCGCTGTACGCACCCGAGGACATCTACGGCGTGATTCCGGCGAGCCCGCGCACGCCGTTCGATGTACGCGAGATCATCGCGCGCCTGGCCGACGGCAGCGAGTTCGACGAGTTCAGGGCGCGCTACGGCGCGACGCTGGTCTGCGGCTTCGCGTGTATCGAAGGCCATCGCGTCGGCATCATCGCCAACAACGGCATCCTGTTTTCCGAATCCGCGCTGAAAGGCACGCACTTCATCGAGTTATGCTGCCAGCGCGGCATTCCGCTGGTGTTCCTGCAGAACATCACCGGCTTCATGGTCGGCAAAAAGTATGAAGCCGGCGGCATCGCCAAGGACGGCGCCAAGATGGTGACGGCGGTGGCCTGCGCACGCGTGCCCAAGTTCACGGTGATCATCGGCGGCAGCTTCGGCGCCGGCAATTACGGCATGTGCGGCCGCGCCTTCGGGCCGCGCTTTTTGTGGGCCTGGCCCAATGCGAAGGTTTCGGTGATGGGCGGCGAGCAGGCGGCCAATGTGCTGGCCCGGGTCAGGCGCGAGGCGCTGGAAAAAAACGGCACGCCATGGAGCGTGCAGGATGAAGAAGCCTTCAAGGCACCGATCATCGAGCAATATGCGCGGCAGTCCAGCGCCTGGTACGCCAGCGCGCGATTGTGGGACGACGGCGTGATCGACCCCAAAGACACGCGCAGGATGCTCGCGCTGGGGCTGGCGGCAAGCCTCAATGTGCCGATCGAGAAGACCCGCTTTGGCGTTTTCCGCATGTGATAATCCGCTTCCACGCGCTCCGGACGCTGTCGCGCAGACCGGCGCAGGCAGCGCGTATATAATTCTCCCGGTCAATTGCTGCACAACCACTCGTTCGACGAACCGAAGGCAAGGCATGAGCGACAAGGTCGTTTCACAGATCGACAAGGACGGCAACGTGACGGTGATGCTGAACCGTCCCGAAGTGCACAATGCGTTCGACCCCGAGATGGTCGAAGCGCTCACCGCAATTCTGGAAAAACTCGACGCCCATCCTAAAGTGCGTGCGGTGGTCCTGACTGGTGCCGGGCAGAGCTTTTGCGCCGGCGCCGATATTGCGCACATGAAAAAAAGCGCGAAGTTCTCGCCGGCGCAGAACTTCAAGGCAGCGCAACAGACTGCGCGCATGCTCTACGCTCTGTATAAGCTTGCCAAACCCACCATCGCCTGCGTGCGGGGCGCGGTGCGCGGTGGCGGCGTGGGGCTGGTGGCAGCGTGTGATATCGCGATTGCCGCGCGCAGCGCAACGTTCCGCCTCTCGGAAGTGAGGCTCGGCATCATTCCGGCGATGATCAGCCCCTATGTGATCGCTGCCATCGGCGAGCGCATGGCGCATCGTTACATGCTCTCGGGTGAGGAATTCGATGTGGCGGAAGCCTGGCGTATCGGCCTGGTGCATGAAATCGCCGAGGAAAACGACCTGAACGGTGCGGTCGGCCACATGTTGGCGCATCTTTATTCGGGCGGGCCCCATGCCATCACCGCCATCAAGCGTCTGATCCCGGTGACCGCACGTGCCATGATCGGCGATGAAATCGTCGACGAAACCGCGCGCCGCATCGCCAGTATCCGCGCTACAAAGGAAGCGCAGGAGGGCCTGTCCGCCTTCCTGGAAAAGCGCAAGCCGGCATGGGCTGAGCCCGCAACGAAACAAGCTGCGAGAAACCCAAGGAAGAAATAACGGTCAAGACCCAAACTACAAACCTTTTTGCCACAGAGGACACGGAGATCACAGAGAAAGATAAGACCGAGTTGAAGAATTTGCTCTGTGCTCTCCGTGGCTTAAGCTTTTTTTGAGTTATTTGAATGATTCCGCCGAAAAGAGTCAAACTGGTTGAAGTCGGCCCGCGCGACGGGCTGCAGAACGAGGCGACGCCGGTCGCAACCGAGGTCAAGATCGAGCTCATCAACCGCCTCGCCGATGCCGGACTTCCGGTGATCGAGGCCACCGCGTTCGTTTCGCCCAAGTGGGTACCGCAGATGGCCGACAACACCCAGGTCATGGCCGGCATCCGGCGCAAGCCCGGCGTGGCGTACCCGGTGCTGGTTCCCAACCGCAAAGGGTTGGACGCGGCCATTGCCGCCGGTGCCGGGGAAGTCGTGGTATTTAGTGCCGCGACCGAGAGTTTTTCCAGGCGCAACACCAACTGCTCGATCGCGGAAGGGCTCGCGCGTTTTTCGGAGGTGTGCGAGGAGGCGATCGCCAGGGGGTTGAGAGTCCGCGGCGATATTTCGGTGTGCCTCGGCTGCCCGTATGAAGGCGAGGTCAGGCCCGAAGCCGTGGTGCGCGTGGCGCGCGAGCTGGAGGCCATGGGCTGCTACGAAATCACCATTTGCGACACCATAGGCACCGGCACGCCGGGCAAGGCGCGCGCGGTGTTCGAAGCCGTCTCGCAATACATCCCGGTCAAGCATCTCGCCGGCCACTTTCACGATACCTACGGCCAGGCACTGGCGAACATTTACGCCGCGCTCGAATGCGGGGTGGCGGCCTTCGACAGTTCGGTGGCGGGCTTGGGTGGCTGCCCCTACGCCAAGGGTGCGACCGGCAATGTTGCAACCGAAGACGTGCTGTATATGCTGAACGGCCTCGGCATCGAAACCGGCGTCGATATCGACAAGCTGATTGCCGCCGGCAAATATATCTGCGACGTGCTCGGCCGGCCGACCCATTCCAGGGCGGCGCGCGCGATAGCGGCAAAAGCGGCGGTATGATTGATGTCGCAGGCCGCCGTCGCATCACCGTGCATCACAATGTCTGCGTGATGGATGTCGATGCCGGCCGGCGCGGCGGCGGCCACCGCACGCTGGGCGAGATCGCGGCATGGCCTGAATACACGCTTGAGCAAACCAATTTATGCGTCACGATACTAGCCCCACTGCTGGAGCCTTACCATGCCGTTACCGAATCCCGCCCCCCGCAAACTGATGCACATCCGCGCCATCGAATGCAAAGGCTACGAGCGCGAAGACGGTCTGTGGGACATCGAGGCGCACCTCGTGGACACCAAAACCTATGTCCACACGCGCCGCGAGGGCGGCCGTGAGCGTGAGCCCGGCGAGCCGGTGCACAACATGTGGTTGAGGCTCACCATCGATCTCGACCTGAAGATACACGACGTCGAAGCCGCGACCGACGACGGCCCCTACTCGATCTGCGGCGACATCACGCCCGGTTTCAAGTCGCTGATCGGGCTCACCATAGGCGCGGGCTGGCGCCGCGAGATCGCCGCGTGCGTGGGCGGTGTCAAGGGCTGCACGCATCTCGTCGAACTGCTGGGGCCGCTCGGCACCACCGCCTTCCAGGCCACGGGCCGCGCGCGCGAAGCGCGCAACGCCGGCAAGCCGCTCACCCAAAAACCCTACCAGCTCAATTCCTGCCACGTCTACAAGGACGACTCCCCCGCCGTGAAGGAGCGCTGGCCGCAGTTCTACACGGGAAAGCAGGAGCAGGCCAGGAATTAGCCTGAATTTTGGGAAGGAGTGACGACGGCGCCGCGGTGGGTTTTACCCGCCCTAGGAGTTTGCCGGACTTGGGTTCGACGAACTCCTAAAGCTTCTTTCTTAAGCAGCCTGGCGCCGAAGCGCCGATCGACGGCGATCCGTTAACACCCCCCGTTCCGGTGAATGGGGCCAAGTCCGACAGGCTCCTGGCGGCGTGACTTTCCTGCCCGATGGGGCGCCCCCCGGGGCAATCGATGTTGCGCTACAATTCATCCCTACTTGAATCTTCCGCCCAGCGCTTCGATCCCGCCAGGAGTAACCATGACTTACAACAGACGCAGTCATCTCATCACCCAGGGCGTCGCCCGCTCGCCGAACCGGGCGATGCTGCGCGCCGTCGGTTTCGGCGACGGCGATTTCGAGAAGCCTATCGTCGGCGTCGCCAACGGCCACTCGACGATGAACCCGTGCAACGCCGGCATCCAGCCCCTGGTCGACCGTGCCATCGCTGCACTCAAGGAAATCGGCGCCATGCCGCAGATGTTCGGCGTGCCGACCGTCACCGACGGCATCGGCATGGGCACCGAAGCGATGAAATATTCGCTGGTGTCGCGCGAGGTGATCGCGGACGCGATCGAAACCGCGGTCAACGGCCAGGCGATGGACGGCGTGCTGGTGTGCGGCGGCTGCGACAAGAACATGCCGGGCGGCATGATCGCGATGCTGCGCGTGAACGTGCCGGGCATCTACGTCTATGCCGGCACCATCAAACCCGGAAAGTGGAAGGGCCAGGACCTGACCGTGGTGAGCGCGTTCGAGGCGGTCGGCGCGTTCACCGCCGGCAAGATGAGCGAGGAAGACTTCGTCGGCATCGAGAAGCATGCCTGCCCGACCGTCGGCGCGTGCGGCGGC
>JAIESJ010000220.1 GCA_019746155.1 Burkholderiales bacterium | reverse complement strand
GGCGGCGGCATGAGCGGCGCCGCCAACGTTACCGCTATGACGTGATCGTTGGAGACGATCGGCAAACTTGCGCCCACGCGCGCATCTTCGCCTGCCTCGTCATCAGAAGCCGGGTTAAACGCCGCCTGCAAGGGCACGGTGAGGGGCTCGCGCGCAAGCTCGCGCTGCAATAGCGCGTCGAAGTCATTGCCATTTTGCGAGTCAGGGGACGCCGCATCGGCGGCAGCGGATGTCGTGTTATTCACGTTGCCGGTGGGCAGCAGTGCGACTGTTGCTATGGGTAGATTTTCCATGGGCATGCCTGGTTATGAGCTTATGAAACACTTTAAGCAAGCTTCGTGCCAATCCCGCGCATCGAGTGGCAGGCTATGCGGATGCCTTATTGCTGAAGCCCACCTTAGCGGCATGTTCGTCCTGTTCGCGCTGTTCCAGCCGTGCGGCACGCTTTGTTTCAGCGCGCTGGTGGCGCTGCACCAAGGTGTCGTAAGACTTCAGACGTCGCTGCTCGGCCTGCCATTTGCTCCGACCGGTCCGCGCACCGTGCTTGGAATTCATTACTGCTTTGCGCTGTTCGGCGATGGCGGCATCGAGTTTTGCCATGAACGCGTGGAAATTGCGCCATGCGATCTGGTCGATGCCGTTGCCTGCCGATTTCTGGAACCGCGTGTAATAATCCTCGCGGTACGTCAAAAGCAGGCACAGTTTGTGTTCAGCTTCCTGTTCGCTGGCATTCAATGCCGCGAGGTTCTTGGCGGCATCATCGACTTTCTTTTGCGCCAGAGCCACCAGATTTTTCAAAGTCGAGGGCCGTGCCATCAGCTTCTCCTTGTATCATCCGGATGTTCGATTTGTGATGTACAACGCCCCTTGCGCTCAGGACCCGGCAAGCAACTGCGTTAACTTTTCAATGCCATCGGAATAGCTATCGCGTTCTGCCATGTCCTGGCGCAGGAACGCTTCCAGACGGGGGTAGATTTCGATTGACCGGTCGAGTTCGGGATCGCTGCCGCTGACATACGCGCCGACGTTAATCAGGTCACGGCTGCGGTTGTAGCGCGCGTAGAGCGATTTGAAACGACGCACCAGCTCGAATTGCTGCGGCGTAATCAGGTTGGTCATGGCCCGGCTTATCGAGGCCTCGACGTCGATCGCCGGATAGTGCCCCTGATCGGAGAGATTGCGGGAGAGCACGATATGCCCGTCGAGGATCGCGCGTGCGCTGTCGGCGATCGGATCCTGCTGGTCGTCGCCTTCGGTAAGCACGGTGTAGAACGCGGTGATCGAGCCGCTGCCCGCACGGCCGTTGCCGGCGCGTTCCACCAACTGCGGCAGTTTAGCGAAGACCGACGGCGGATAGCCTTTGGTTGCTGGGGGTTCGCCGATGGCGAGCGCAATTTCGCGCTGCGCCATGGCGAAACGCGTGAGCGAATCCATGATGAGCAACACATGCTTTCCCTGATCGCGGAAATATTCGGCGATGGTGGTGGCGTAGGCCGCGCCCTGCAGGCGCATCAGCGGCGAAGTGTCCGCCGGCGCCGCAACCACTACGGCGCGCGCGAGCCCGGCTTCACCGAGAATGTGCTCGATGAACTCCTTGACTTCGCGCCCGCGTTCGCCAATCAGACCGACCACGATCACATCGGCGCTGGTGTATCGCGCCATCATGCCGAGCAGCACGCTTTTACCTACGCCGCTGCCGGCAAACAGCCCCATGCGCTGACCGCGTCCGACCGTGAGCATCGTGTTTATGGCGCGCACTCCCACGTCCAGGACCTCGCTGATGGGCATGCGTTCGAGAGGGTTGTTTGGGCGGTTTTGCAGCGGCGCGCTGTGCTCGGCATGAACCGGCCCGAGCCGGTCGAGCGGATGTCCCGCGCCGTCGAGAACGCGTCCCAACAGGCCCATGCCGACCGGCAGATGCTTGGCAAGGTCGGTGGCGCGACGCCGTGGATGCTGATTGCTCCCGATTTGCGGCGCCATGACGACAGGCTCGGCTGCGACTACCCGGGCGCCGGGCGTCAAACCATAGACATCGTTGGCCGGCATCAGAAACAAACGGTCACCGGAAAAGCCCACCACCTCGGCCTGTACGCTGTTGCCGTTGGGCAACAGCACGGTGCAGCCGCTGCCCACCGCGAGCCTGAGCCCCACCGCTTCCATGACAAGCCCGGCCACTCTGGTCAAATATCCGTTTATAGCCAATGTGTTAGCGTTTGACACCGCCTGTCCGCAGCCACGCAGGAAAGCGCGCCAGCGCTCGGAGTACGCTGCGTCGCCGCTCATGGTGTCAGCCATTCTTCGGTGCTGCCGAGCGCTGCTACCACACGCCGCCAGCGGTTTTGCAACGTGGCATCGACCTCGCTGTTTGCGGTTTCGGCACGACAGCCGCCGCGCTCCAGGCGTGCGTCCTCGACGATTATCCAGCCGGATGCCGCCGGGTGTTCTGCAATGTACGAACTTACCAGCGCCGCATCCTGTGGGTGCAGTATCACGCGCACGGTTTGATCGAACTGCGGCAGGCAGCGGACCGCCTCCTGGATTACCGGCAGCACCAATTCGGGGCGCAGCTTCAACGCTTGGCCCAGCATCTGCCTGGCGATGTCGAGCGCCAGCTTGAGCAGTTCGTCGGCTACAGTCTGATCAAGTTCGTGCAGCGCGCGTCCAAGTTCTTCAAGCAGTGTCCGCAGGCGCTGTGCTTCCTGCATCGCTTGGGCACGGCCCTCCTGATAGCCTGCGGCGTAGCCTTCCTCGCGCGACTGCAGGTGAATGCGTTCCACCTGCTCTGCGGTAGGCAGCGCTACGGCGCTGCGGGATGCGTGCGGGTCGAACGATGCCAGTTCCCAGCGCTGATAGGCGGGGAGTTGTTCCTTGGGGATGATCGCGTCAGACATAGACATCTTCGCCCTTGCCGCCGAGCGAGAGCTGGCCCTCGTCGGCGAGGCGCCGCACGAGCTTCAGGATTTCCTTCTGTTCCGCCTCGACCTCTCTTACGCGCACCGGCCCCTTCGCTTCCAGGTCCTCGCGCAGCAGATCGGCTGCCCGCTGCGACATGTTCTTGAAGATTTTTTCCCGCACGATGTCGGTCGTGCCCTTCAATGCGATGATCAGGGATTCCGACTGGACTTCGCGCAGCAGCAGCTGGATGCCGCGATCCTCGATGTTGACCAGGTCTTCGAACACGAACATGTCGTCGAGGATCCTCTGCGCCAGATCGGGATCGTACTGGCGTATGTTCTCGATGACCGAGGCTTCCTGCGCGTTGGGCATGAAGTTGAGGATTTCCGCCGCCGTGCGCACGCCGCCCAATGCGCTCTTCTTGATGTTGTTGGAGCCGGCCAGCAGCTTGGTCAGCACGTCGTTCAGTTCGCGCAACGCCGATGGCTGAATCCCGTCGAGCGTGGCGATGCGCAGGATTACGTCATTGCGCAGCCTTTCGGTGAAGAATCCCAGGACTTCGGAGGCCTGATCCCGATCGAGGTGTACCAGTATGGTGGCAATAATCTGCGGATGTTCGTCCTTGATCAGTTCGGCCACCGCCGACGAATCCATCCATTTCAGCCCCTCTATGCCGCTGGTGTCGCCGCCTTGCAGGATGCGTTCGATCAGGCTGGCTGCCTTGTCGTCACCGAGGGCCTTGACCAGCACGCTGCGAATGTACTCGTCGGAGGTTACGCCCAGCGCGGTCTTCTCGTCGGCGACAGCGCGAAGATCGCTGAGCACGCCATCGATCTTTTCGCGCGTTACCTGCTTCAGGCCAGCCATCGCGGTGCCCAGTTTCTGGACTTCGCGTGGCGCAAGATACTTCAATACCTCGGCTGCCGCGTCTTCGCCGAGCGACATCAGCAGGATTGCGCTTTTCTCAATGCCTTCACCGCTCATCGCCGGACATCCAACCCTTTACGACGTTGGCCACGAGTTTCGGTTCCTGTTGCGCCAGTTGTTTTGCGGCCTGCAGCCGCTGCTCGTAGCTGATGTTTGCCTGGCTCCGCTCCGCGACCGCTTGCTCGTTGAATGCCGCATCCTGGGGCGAGGCCAGCGGCGCCGGCCGCGCCTGAGCCAGATTCTTGAGCAGCGGCCGCAATACACCCAACACCAGGTAAAGCATAACCGCCGCGATTAACAGGTGCTTGCCGGTTTCTTTGGCCAGCAGTACGGTCTCAGGTTTTTTCCAGAACGGCACTTCGGGAATCACCTCCGGTTCGGTCACGTTGAACGGGCTGTTCACCACATTGAGCGTGTCACCGCGTTCCTTGTTGTAACCCATTGCTTCCTTGACCAGATCGGTTACCTGCGCTATTTCCGTCTGGCTCAGGGGCTTGTGGGTCACTTTGCCCGAGGCGTCGATTTCCTTGCGGTGATTGACTACGACCGCCACCGACAGGCGCTTGATGCTGCCGAGCGGCTGGCGCACGTGCCTGATGGTCTTGTCCACTTCGTAATTGACGGTCGAATCCTTGCGCGTATTGACCGGGGGTGTCGGTGCGGGCGTGCTCGCTCCGGCAGTGCCGGCATTCGCGCCTGTGCCCGCGGCGGTGAGCGGCGCGCTTGCCGGCGCCGGCGGCTGGTTCGACAGTGCGCCGGGTACACCGGAAGGAGACGACGCACTGCTTGATGTCGACTCGCTGGTTTGTTGGCTGCGCACCGCGGCCTCGGACGGCGTTGCATTGGGCTTGTAGATTTCCTCGGCGCGCTCGACCAGGGAAAAATCGACGTCTGCCGTGACCTGCGCGCGTACGTTGCTGGCGCCGACGATGGGAACAAGAATCGCCTCGATGCGCTTGGTATAGCTTTGTTCCAGCTCCTGCACGTACTTGAGCTGCCCGGCGTCAAGACTTGCAGTATTAACGGTTCCGGATGGGGAACTCAGGAGATTGCCATTTTGATCCACGATGGTGACGTTCTTGGCCGGCAGATCCGCAATGCTGCTCGCAACGAGGTGTACGATTGCGCTGACTTGCGCCGGCTCCAGCATGCGGCCGGGGTGCAGGTTGAGCAGCACCGAAGCGCTGGGTTTTGGCTGCTCTCTGACGAATACCGAAGGTTTCGAGATGGCGAGGTGCACGCGCGCGCTTTGTACCGCATGCAGCGACTGGATGGAGCGCGCCAGTTCGCCTTCCAGAGCCCGCTGGTAATTGACTTGTTCCAGAAACTGGCTTGTGCCCAGTTTCGGATTTTCCATCAACTCGAATCCGCTGATACCGCCCTTCGGCAGTCCTTGGCTGGCCAGTCGCAGGCGCATCTCGTGAACCTTGTCGGCTGGCACCAGAATGGCGCCGCCGCCGTCGGCAAACTTGTAAGGGACGTTCATTTGCTGCAATGCGGCAATAATGGCGCCCCCATCCCGGTCTGAAACGTTCGGGTACAACACGCGGTAGTCGGGTGTCTGGCTCCACATCCAGGCGCTCGCCGCCAGTGCGACAAGCGTGGCAACGATGACCATCAATCCCAGCTTTTGCCGGTTCGGCATATTGGCCAACACCGTAAACCGGGATGCCGCGGGCTGGCCGGGATTGGGCACGATATCTGCCATGATGCTGTTCTTCTCCCAAGACACGTTGCGCAACGCAACTGCACGCCGCCAAATCTGTGATTCGGTCTTCCATTGCAGATGCGCGACCGGCAAGTCAAATCGGGATGACCGATCCGCACCGGGAAGGTGTGCTTCACTTTCTCACGCGACGATTATCGACACCCGGCGCCATTTCGATTCGCGGAAAAGACGCGGTTTAACCCCATATATTTGCGATGGCGGAGGCACGGCCCCGTGCTAACCTGCGCCACAGTGTGTGAAGCAGGGGCATGAGACCTGGACACGATGGGTATGAATGCAGCATTGATGGCGGCCCGATGGCCCACGGACCACGAGCACCTCCAGCAGGCGTTCGCGGTCTTTAATCAAGCTTCAGAGCAGCTTTCCGGCGCATATCGCGATTTGCAGGGCCAAGTGGAGCGATTGACTCGGGAACTTGCCGTTGCCAACGGCGAGCTGCGGCGCGAGTTCGCCGAAAAGCAGGCATTGGCCCAGCGCCTCGGCCTTTTGCTGGCGTCGTTACCCGCAGGGGTGATAGCGATAGACACCGAGGGAAAAATCGAGGAAATCAACCCGGCTGCAACCGGCATCCTGGGCGAACCGCTGCTCGGTCTCGACTGGCAGCAGGTGGTGGTGCAGCGGCTGGGGCCGGCCGGTGTTTCCGGCGAGTGGCATGTCGTGCGCTCGGTGAGCGGGCCACCGCGCCGCATCCGCATCGAGCGCAGCGCACGGGATGCCGGGGGCGGTCATATCCTGTTGCTGCACGACGTGACCGAGCTGCATCGCATGCAGGACGAGTTGCGGCGCAATCAACGCCTGTCCACGATGGGTGAGATGGCGGCGCGGCTGGCGCACCAGTTGCGCACGCCGCTGGCCACCGCGCTGCTCTATACGGCGCATCTGGCCGATCCCGGTCTGGAGGATGAAACGCGCGCGCAATTTGCGGAGAAAGCGATGTTGCGCCTGCGCCACCTGGAGCGCCTGATTGGTGATATGTTATTGTTTGTAAATGGAAAAACAGGATGTTTGGAAAGCGTGGCGGCGACCGATCTGCTGGCGGAATTGCGGCAGGTGGTGGAGCCGCAGACGGCGCACCGGGGACTGCGCTTCAGCATCGTTGACAACAGTGCCGCCGCGACGGTGACGGCCGATCGCAAAGCGCTGAGCGGCGCGTTGGTGAGCCTGTTGGAAAACGCCATGCAGGCTTCACCGCCGGGCGGCAGGGTCACGTTGACCTGCGAGGCGGGCGAAAAAACACTGCTGTTCCGCGTCCGTGACGAAGGCAGCGGGATCCCGCTCGAGATTCAGGCGCGCCTGTTCGAGCCGTTTTTTACGACGCGCGCCGAGGGTACGGGACTGGGCCTCGCGATCGTGCGCGGCGTGGCGCAGTCGCTCGGCGGCTGCGTCGAGGTGGTATCGGCGCCGGGGCGGGGCAGCGAATTCATCATGCGCCTGCCGCGCGCAAAGCCGCGCGGCAGGAGAACAACGGAGCGCAAACATTCCATCGAAGGTGAAGTGCTATGACGAAAACATTGCCGGTGCTGCTGGTTGAAGACGATCGTGACTTGCTCGAAGCATTGTGCGCCACGCTACGGCTGGCGGATTACGAGACGGTGGGCGTGGTGGACGGAAAGGCCGCGCTGGATGTTCTGGCGCGGCAGCCGATCGGCCTGGTCATTTCCGACGTGCAGATGAAACCGATGGACGGCCATGCCCTGCTGACCGCCGTCAAGGCGCGCTACCCCGCGGTGCCGATGGTGCTGATGACGGCGTACGGGGAGGTGGAAAAAGCGGTCGCGGCAATGCGCGCCGGCGCCAGCGATTATCTTTTGAAGCCTTTCGAACCGGACGCGCTGCTGTCCCAGGTCAGGCGTCATCTGGCAAAAGGAGGCGCCGGGCGCGGTTCGGATGTCATCGCGCACGATCCGCGCAGCGTGGCATTGTTCGAACTGGCCCGGCGGGTGGCAAAATCGGCGGTGACGGTCATGTTGAGCGGCGAGAGCGGGTGTGGCAAGGAGGTTGTGGCGCGATTTATCCATCGGCATTCGGAGCGTGCCGAAGGGCCGTTTGTGGCGATCAACTGCGCCGCGATTCCCGAGCACCTGCTTGAAGCCACGCTCTTCGGCTATGAAAAGGGCGCCTTTACCGGCGCGGCCCAGTCGCAGCCCGGGAAATTCGAGCAGGCGCAGGGCGGAACATTACTGCTCGACGAGGTTTCGGAAATGCCGCTCGCGTTGCAGGCCAAGTTGCTGCGCGTGCTGCAGGAGCGGGAAGTCGAGCGCGTCGGCGGACGCAAGGCGATTGCGCTCGATGTGCGCGTGCTTGCCGCATCGAACCGCGACTTGCAGGCCGCGGTCGAGCGGGGGGCGTTCCGCGAGGACCTGTATTACCGGCTGAATGTATTCCCTTTGCTGATCCCGCCGCTGCGCGAGCGCCCGCAGGACATCGTGCCGCTGGCGCAGCATATCCTCGCCAGCACGGCAAGCAGACTCGGCCGGCCCGGGCTCGAGTTCGGCGAATCGGCACTGCAACGGATGCTGCAGCACCCATGGCCGGGCAATGTCAGGGAACTGGAAAACGTCATTCAGCGGGCCGCGATTGTCGCCCCGGGCAGCATGATCGAGG
>JAIESJ010000176.1 GCA_019746155.1 Burkholderiales bacterium | reverse complement strand
AGCCCGGAACTCAGGGCACAGATCCAGGCAGCGCCAGCCGACAGCGGTCCGCCGACGGCATTCTATGCCTGGTACTGGGCCTGCGCGGCGTTATGCGCAGTACTGTTGTTCTATTACTATCTGAAGTTGGGCGGCGAGCAGTTCGTGATGCTCAAGATGCTGATCGAGTCGGTGATGCCGCTCGGCCTTCTCACGATCATGGTGCTCGCGGTCATCCTGTTCGGTATCACCACCGCGACGGAGTCCGCCGCGATCGGCGCCGCGGGCGCATTCCTCCTTGCGCTGCAGGCGAAGACGCTCAACTGGCAGCGGGTCAAGGAGTCGATGTTCCTTACCGCGAAGACCACGGCGATGGTGTGCTGGCTGTTCGTCGGATCGGCGCTGTTCTCGGCGGTATTTGCGATCCTCGGCGGCCAGTCGCTGGTAGAGAAATGGGTGCTGTCGCTCAACATGACGCCGGTGCAATTCATGATCCTGTCCCAGGCGATCATTTTCATCCTGGGATGGCCGCTGGAATGGACCGAAATCATCGTCATCTTCGTGCCGATCTTCCTGCCGCTGCTGAAGCATTTCGGGATCGACCCGATCCTGTGGGGAACGCTGGTGTTCGTCAACCTGCAGGCCGCATTCCTCTCGCCGCCGGTGGCGATGTCGGCGTTCTACCTGAAAGGCGTGTCGCCGCCCCATGTCACGCTGAACCAGATTTTCGCGGGCATGATGCCCTACATGCTGATCGTGATCCTGTGCATGATCATCATGTACCTGTGGCCGGGCATGACGCTGTGGCTGCCTAACTACCTGTACGGCAGTTAAGATTCATCGCACGCACGCCACCCGCCAACAGATGGAGCTTGCTCCTCAATCCGTCGCCGACTTGTTGATCGCGGCCTTTGCTGCGCTTGAGGTGCTGCGCTGGCGGCACGGCGACTATGCGCGGACACACGCACACGCGAATCCCAACCGTGGCACGACCGCGGTGCTGATCGGTTGCTACGGCGTCGCCATGCTTGCCGCTTATGCGGTGCGCATCTCTTCGGAGGAGGCGCTGCTCGGCAAGTTAGCCGGTTCCGCGTACGAAATTTATCGGGAGCAATCCTGGCGCCTGATACCGTTTGTGTATTAGCTACGTATCATCCGCTACGGATTCCCCCGTCGCAGCACGCAAGAGGCGATCGCGGATCGCGAACCACGCCGCATCCTGTGGTGGCGCCTCCACCAGTATCGTGTCGCACTTGGCATCGTCGAGTTGGCGTAAATTATTATATAAATCATGGGCATAGCTCGATGCGTCGGTGGGCGCGGCGATCCACACCAACCCCGGCAGCAGGGGCCGCAGCGCGAAGCGGGCGAGTGCGGCGACGCGCTTGCCCTGACGCGTGAGGCTGGCGGCGAGTTCGAGCAGCAGGTCCGCCTCCATCAGCAGCAGCGGCGTTTGCGGCGCATAGTGCTTAGCGAGCGTGCCCGGCGCACGCGGCGATGCGGCGTCGGGCGCCGCAAGCGGTTCGCCCAAAACCTCTTGCAGTTGCTGCGCCGTAATCCAGCCCGGCCGCAGCAAGGTCGGCTTGCCGCCTGAGAGATCGACGATGGTCGATTCGATGCCGACGTCGGCGGCGCCGCCGTCGAGCACGCAGTCCACGGCGGCGCCGAATTCGCCGCGCACGTGCTCCGCCGTGGTCGCGCTCACGCGCCCGAAACGGTTGGCCGAAGGCGCGGCGATGCCGCCGCCGAAGGCGCGCAACAGTGCCTGTGCAACCGGATGCGACGGCACGCGCAGCGCCACGGTGTCCTGTCCGCCCGTCACCCGATCGCTGACCTGTGCGGAGCGACGCAGAATGATGGTCAAAGGGCCGGGCCAGAATTTCTTCGCCAATTTGCCGGCAGCCGGCGGAATCTCGTGCGCCCAATTGGCAAGCTGAACGGCGTCGGCAATGTGTACGATCAGCGGATGATCGTGCGGCCGGCCCTTGGCGGCGAATATTTTTTTGACCGCCTCCGGGTTGGAAGCATCGGCGCCCAGACCGTAAACCGTCTCGGTGGGAAACGCGACCAGGCCTCCGGCACGGAGAATCCTGACTGCCCGCTCGATGTCCTGCTCAAAAACCACGGCTGTCACTCCGATATTGCGTCTGTGGATACGCTTTAAGACGCGCAGTGCGGATTACGATATCAAATGCGGCCCGTGCGTGCCGGGGCTAGAACTTTTCCGCGCGCAGCACGCTCACATCCACCATGTACAGAACCATCGCGTAATTGTCGGAATAGGCTGCACGCACGTGCTCGGCGATGGTTTCGGCCACGCGCTCTTCGCAAATGATTTCCATGCGTATGTTCGCGGTCGGATCCCAGGAGGCGTCGCGCAGCCCGCGCGAACCCCGCCCGCGCGCATCGGTCACCGTAAAGCCATGCGCGCCCAAGCGCATCACGTCCTCTCCCAGCCTCGTTTCCAAGTCCGTCTCGCAGATGATGGTCAACAGTTTACGCGTCGCGGTCATGCATCGCCTCCGGTCAGCCAAAGCGCCGCCTTGTGATATATCGGGATTCCCGCCACGAGATTGAAGGGGAAGGTGATGCCTAAAGACGCTCCGACAGAAAGCGCCGGATTCGCATCAGGCACGGCGATCCGCATCGCGGCCGGGGCCGCGATGTAGGAGGCGCTGGCGGCCAGCGTAGCCAGCAGCGTCATGCCCCCCGGCGACAGACCGAGCAGGAGCCCCGTCACAAGACCCAGAGCAGCGGAAATCATCGGCATGATCACGGCGAATCCTGCAAGAAAGGGGCCAAAGCGGCGCAATACGTCAAGCTGCCGGGATGCGACCAATCCCATTTCCAGCAGGAACAGCGCCAGGACGCCCTTGAACAAGTCGAAGAACAACCGATCGAGAGGTGCGATCCCGTCGAGGCCCGCGAACCAGCCGACAACCAACCCGCCCAGCAGCAGGAAGATGCTCTTGCCGAACATCACTTCCCGGACCAGACGACCCCACGCCACGTCCTTGCCGACCCCTTTGGCCAGCGCTATGCCGACGACAATCGCCGGGATCTCCAGCAACACCAGAAACACCGTGAGTATCCCTTCATAGGATTCGCCAAGGCGGTTCAGGTACGCCGCGCCCACCGCGAAAGTCACCACGCTCACCGATCCGTAATGCGCGGCGATCGAGGCGGCGTCCGCACGATTCAACCCCCCCAAGCGGAGCAATATGGGAAAAGCCACCAGGGGGATCGCCACCCCGAGCAGCACCACCGCGGCTGAGGGCAGCACCGCATCCAGCAGCGGATGCTTTGCCAGCTCGACCCCTCCCTTGAGGCCGATCGCCAGCAGCAGATAAATGGTCAGGGCTTCGTATAACGCGGTCGGAAACTTCATGTCCGTGCGTGCCAGCCCCCCGGCCACGCCAAGCAGGAAAAAGAGGATTACCGGTTCCACGGCTCAGGGCTCAACAGCTTGTACGGTCATTTTCTCTACGACCCTCCGGACCGCGCCTAAGCGCCCGTCAGCAGCCGCTGCACTTCGCGATACTTCTCGGCCGTCTTTTTCAGCACTTCCGGCGGCAATGCCGGCGCCGGAGGTTTCTTGTCCCAAGGCTGGGTTTCAAGCCAGTCGCGCACGATCTGTTTGTCGAACGAAGGCGGGCTGATGCCGGTGCGGTACTCCGCTGCCGGCCAGAAGCGCGACGAATCCGGCGTCAGCGCCTCGTCGATCAGCACCAGGTTGCCCTCGCCGTCGGTGCCGAATTCGAACTTGGTATCGGCGATGATGATGCCGCGCCCGGCGGCATAGTCGGCCGCTTCGGTATAGAGGCGGATCGAAACGTCGCGGACTTTTGCCGCGAGTTCCGCGCCGACGACCTTTTCGGTTTCGGCAAAGGTGATGTTCTCGTCGTGCTGGCCGGCGGGCGCCTTGGACGCCGGCGTGAATATCGGCCGCGGCAGCTTGTCGGCCTGCCTGAGTCCCGCCGGCAATTTGATGCCGCAGATCGCGCCGGTCGCCTGATAGTCCTTCCAGCCCGAGCCGATGAGGTAGCCGCGCACCACCGCCTCGATCAGCAGCGGCTTGAGTTTTTTCACCGCCATCGCGCGCCCGGCAATCTGGGCCCGTTCGTTTTCCGCGACCACCGTCTCCGGCACCATTCCGGTCAAATGATTGGGTATGACATGTGCAAGTTTCCTGAACCAGAACAACGATAATTCGGTCAGCACCCGCCCCTTGCCGGGGATGGGCGTGGGCAGAATCACATCGAACGCCGACAGCCGGTCGGTCTGCACGACCAGCAGTTTGTCGTCGCCGACGGCGTAAATGTCGCGCACCTTGCCGCGATGCACGAACGGCAGGCTCTTGAGATCGGACTGAAACAATGGGGTGTCGGTGGCTGTCATCGTGTATCCAAATGAAAAATCAGGCGGGGCCGAGCGTGAACTCCGGGCAGAGTGTGGCGCGAATGGCGAGCGCGCGCTGCAGCGCCTCCTCGGCGGTGGGGCCCAGAACAGTGTAGTGCCCCATCTTGCGGCCCGGACGCGCTTCATGCTTGCCGTAAAGATGCAGCTTCGCTTCCGGGTGAACGAACAGCTTGTCCCAGGCCGGCTGGCCGTGCTGCCAGGCGTCTCCCAGCAGATTCACCATGGCCACCGGTGACAGCAGGCGCGTATCGCCCAGCGGCAGACCGCACAAGGTGCGCACCTGCTGCTCGAACTGCGAGGTCACGCAGGCATCGATGGTGTAATGGCCGCTGTTGTGCGGGCGAGGCGCGATTTCGTTCGCCAGGAGGCGCCCGTCGGCCGTCACAAAGAATTCCACTGCCAGCACGCCGCAATAATCGAAACGGTGCGCGACCTCGACCGCCGCGCGCTCCGCCTGCTGCGCAAGCCCGTGCGAAATGCGCGCGGGCACGATGCTGACATCGAGTATGCCGTTGCGATGACGGTTTTCAGCAACCGGAAAACACCTCACCGCGCCGTCGTCGCCGCGCGCCACCACCACCGACACCTCGCACGCCAGCGTCACCAGCTTCTCGAGCACGCACGGCTCGGCGCCCATCGCGGCAAACGCCGCGCGCGCTTGCTCCGTCGTGGCCACCCGCGCCTGGCCTTTGCCGTCATAACCGAAGCGTGCGCGCTTGAGCACGCCGGGAAACAACGACTTATCGAGGCCATCCAGGTCCGCCTCGCGTTCGATCACGGCAAACGGCGCCACCTCCAGGCCGGCCGAGCTCAGGAAACGCTTCTCGCGGATGCGGTCCTGAGCAATCGCCACGCAATCGCCCGCAGGCCGCACCGCACAGTGACCAGCCAGCCACCGCAGGCTTGCGGCAGGAACGTTCTCGAATTCGGTGGTCACCGCGACGCAGGTATCGGCGAGCTGCTGCAATGCTTCACGGTCCTGATAGGCGGCCTTGAGATGAACATCGGCCACGGCGCCCGCCGGACTGAGGGGATCGGGGTCGAGCACCGTGACGCGGTAGCCCATGCTGTGCGCGGCGAGCGTGAACATGCGGCCGAGCTGGCCGCCGCCCAGCATGCCCAGCATGGCGTCGGGAAAGATCATCTCGCGGGGTTCGGCAGCTTCATTGCGCGCACAGTCTGTGTCTGCTTGCTGCGGAAGGCGTCGAGGCGCTTCGCCAGCCGCGCATCGTGGCGCGCGAGCAGCGCGACGGCAAAAAGCCCGGCATTGGCGGCGCCGGCTTCGCCAATGGCGAAAGTCGCAACCGGAATGCCCCTGGGCATCTGCACAATCGAAAGCAGGGAATCCAGTCCCTGCAAATGCCGGGTCGGAACCGGAACACCCAGCACCGGAACAATGGTCTTGGCGGCCAGCATGCCGGGCAAATGGGCCGAGCCGCCCGCGCCGGCGATGATGCATTTCAGTCCGCGCCGCGCCGCGGTTTCGGCATATTCATACAGCAGGTCCGGTGTGCGGTGCGCCGAAACGATGCGAGCCTCATGGGCAATGCCGAAGTCCTCCAGCTGACGCGCTGCGTGCTGCATCACGTCCCAGTCGCTCTGGCTGCCCATCACAATGCCGACCAACGGTTTTTTCACCCGGCGCGCTCCTGAAACGCGTATTTTAACCCATTCGTCGCGGCCACAGCCGCGCGGCGGAGCAAGACATCCATGCTAGAATTTCGGTGCTGCGTGACGGTTGTCCGCCCGCATGAAGCCCGACGGCGCGCCGACGCCATCCCAGAAAAAACACATACGGCACGACCCACGCCAGTATCATCCGGCCAAGTTGCGGTTCACGATATGCTCATGCCTGATATTGTCCGGCATCGGGTCCGGCCTGGCATAGAGAGGGTGCCATGAGCGACACAGGAATGAAAAAGGGAGACGAGTTCACCGGCAAGGTGGCGCTCGTGACCGGCGGCGCGCGCAATATCGGACGCGCCATCGCGCGTTCGCTGGCCGCCGGCGGCGCCGCGGTGATGGTCAACGCCAACACTTCGCGCGAGGCGGCACAGGAGACGGTGGAAATGATCGAAGCCGCAGGCGGCAAGGCGGCGCTGTTCATCGCCGACGTGACCGATCCCGCGGCGGTGGCGCGGATGGCCGATGACACCGTCAAGCGCTTCGGCCGCCTCGATTTCCTGGTCAACAATGCCGCGGTGCGCGCCGAGACGCCGTTCGCCGAAATCAAGCTCGAGGACTGGCGACGCACCCTTTCCATCGTGCTCGACGGCGCCTTCATCTGCACCCAGGCCTGCCTGCCGCACCTCATCCGCGCCGGCGGCGGCGCGATCGTCAACATCGGCGGGCTCACCGGCCACAAGGGCGCACTGCATCGCGCACACGTGGTTACCGCCAAAGGCGGGCTCGCTGCGATGACCAAGGCGCTCGCGCTCGATCTTGCCGAGCATGACATCACCGTCAATTGCGTGGTGCCAGGCACGATCGAGACCCGGCGCGGACTGCCGGGCGCGCCGGAACGCCCCGACCACCGGCGCACGCCGCCTCCGATCGGCCGGCGCGGCGCGCCCGAGGAAATCGCAGCGATGGTGCGCATGCTGTGCGGGCCCGACGCGCGCTACATCACCGGGCAGTCGATACACGTCAACGGCGGCGGGCTGATGCCTTAGGATTTTGTCGGACCCAAGTTCGGCAAAATCCTGAAATGAAAGGCGCCAAAGAATGGGGTTCATAGCGGCAGCAATCGTCATCAGCCAGAATCTTCACACCAGGATCGACCGTCATCTCGAACGGGACTTCGACCCGGCTTCGCCGGCGGTCCATAAAAATATCAATTAAATCAATATATTAGAAAATCGCATGAGATCTCCCCAAGTGTCCCCGGTCATGCAGCAGCTCGCCGCATACATCGCCGGCGCCGTCAGGAAGCCCTTACCCCAGGCCGTGGTCGAGAAAACCAAGCATCACGTGCTCGACACGCTCGCCGCCATGGTGTCCGGTTCGCGCCTGCCGCCGGGAAGAAAAGCGATCTCTTACGCCCGAAGCCTGGGCGGCAAAAAGGAGGCTTTGGTCGTCGGCTCGAAACTGCTCACGACCGCCGAGCACGCGGCGCTCGCCAACGGCATGCTGGCGCACGCCGACGAGACCGATGATTCGCACGCGCCCTCGCTCACCCATCCCGGCTGCGGCATCGTGCCCGCGGCACTGGCGATGGCCGAGCGCGAACGCAGCAACGGCACGCGATTGCTGCGCGCGGTCGCCCTGGGCTACGACGTGGGCTGCCGGCTCACCATGGCTTTGCACGCCTACGACTTTCGCGAAGCGGGGCATTCGACTCACAGCTTCGGCCCGATGTTCGGCGCCGCGGCAGCCGCTGGCGCGTTGGCCGGCCTGGGCGGCGACCAGGTGCGGCACCTGCTGTCCTACACCGCGCAGCAATGCTCGGGAATCTCATGCTGGATGCGCGACGAGGAACACATCGAGAAAGCCTTCGACTTCGGCGGCATGCCGGCGCGCAACGGGGTCGCGGCGGCGGCGATGGTGGCCCACGGCTTCACCGCGGTCGAGGACGTGTTCTCGGGCGAGCGCAACTTTTTCGTCGCCTACGACGAGACGCGCCGCATCGGCAGGGCGCCCGAGCCGGAGCGCCTGCTCGACGGGCTGGGGACGACTTTCGAGATCATGAACACCAACATCAAGCGCTGGTCGGTGGGCTCGCCGATCAAGGCGCC
>JAIESJ010000316.1 GCA_019746155.1 Burkholderiales bacterium | reverse complement strand
AACTTCAGCATGGTCTTTACCTCCTCCTGGTTTTATTGCCGAAAGTGCGGGAAACCGCCGTCCGCTACGAACCTGCAGCCACCGCGACTTCGTCGGTCCGTTTGTCGCCCTTGTTATCCGTCCAGGTGACGGAAATCTTGTCGCCGGCCTTGGCGCCCTTGACGCGCAGGCCCAGGAACGGATTGCGCGAGATCGCCTGGCTCCATTGCGCGTCGAGCACGGTCTTGCCGTTATGAGTGACGACGACGTTCTGGATAAAATGCAGCGGAACGATTTCGCCCTTGGCGTCTTTACGCTGCCCGGTTTCCATCGGGTGCAACATCAGGATCCGGACGTCGGCGACATCGCCCTGCAGCGTCGCGCGGATTTTCATCGGTTCAGCCATTCTGTGTTCCTTTCCTCGTTATCCTCTGGTGGTGGTCGCTGCTTGACACGGGATCAGCCGCAACCGCCGACCGTGATTTTGATTTCCTTGGCTGCAGTATAGAATTTGCCGTCGGCCTTAACCACGACGCGGACATTGGAAGTCTGGCCCATTTTCACGCGGGTCGAGACATAGCCCTCGCCGCCGCCGGCTATGTCGAAAGACGCGGCCAGCGGAAACGGATTTTTTTCAGCCAGGATCGAGATGCTTTGCGTGTTGGGAATTTTGCTGGTGACCGCAACGGGCACCACCGCGCCGTTCTCGGCGATGTCCGGTGCGGTGATCACAATCTCCTTGCTCTCGATGAGGTTCGATGCGCCTATGCTCTTCAGCGCGTCGGCGACGGCTTTGGACTCGAATGCGGATTTGTTCCAGTTCACTGCCCAAGCCTGCCCGCTATTGACGAGTCCGGCAGCGGCGGCGGCTGCCAGCGCGCCGGCACCCGCGGTCAGCTTGAGAAAGCTTCTGCGTAAAACATCCATGGATACCTCCTTGATCAGATTTGAATACTGGCAGCCGTGCAGCCGCCGCTCCTCCGTACCTACTGATTTTTTCAACTATTTATTCCATCCTAAACAAGATCGGGAACCCTGTCCATGCGCTGGACTTTTATGACCCCATAAGAAAATTTTGGTTTGCCGGTCGCGCGCGCCTACACCGCGCTTGTGAAGGGCCGCGCTTATTTTGCCGTATTTGCGGGTTTGGCGACCCAATGCCCTGATTTTCCGCCTTTTTTTTCAAGTAGCCGGATATGTTCCAGGCACATGCCGCGATCGACTGCCTTGCACATGTCGTAAATCGTGAGCAATCCCCCCGATACCGCGGTGAGCGCTTCCATTTCAACCCCGGTGCGTCCCACGGTCTCGACAGTGGCGAGGCATTCGACTGCGGACGCCTTGCGGTTGATCGCAAACTCAATGTCGATCCGGGTCAATGCCAGCGGATGGCAGAGCGGGATCAGCTCCGAGGTGCGCTTGGCCGCCTGGATCGCCGCGAGGCGCGCCACCCCCAGCACATCGCCTTTTTCGGCGGATCCCGCCAGTATCTGCTTGAGCGTTGCCGGCAGCATGCGGATGCGTCCACTGGCGCGCGCGACGCGGTGGGTTTCCGCCTTGGCCGCGACATCGACCATGTGTGCTTGCCCGCGCGCATCGAAATGAGTGAGTTTTTTCTTCATTGATGTAATTAGGAACTCCTGAAGACCCGAATTATCATAGCACTATGCGCTTACGTTACCTGTTTGCACTGATAGTACTGGCTGTTCCCGCGGTGCTCGCGGAAGGCCTGCCTGATCTCGGCGAGGTGTCGCAGGCCGGTTTCTCGCCGTTGCAGGAACGCCGGCTCGGCGAGAGCATCATGCGCGAAATCCGCGCCGACCCCAGCTATTACGACGATGCGGAAGCCGCCGATTACGTCAATAGTCTCGGCAACCGGCTGGTCACACGCGGCGCCGATACGCGCCAGAACTTCGAATTCTTCCTGATCCGGGATAACCAGATCAATGCCTTCGCGTTGCCGGGAGGCTTCATCGGCGTCAATACCGGCCTCATCCTGTCGGCACAGAGCGAGTCCGAAGTGGCGAGCGTGCTCGCGCACGAGATCGCGCACGTCACCCAGCACCACATCGCACGCCTCCTGGCCCAGCAGAAGCAGAGTCAGCTCATGTCGCTTGCGGCGCTGGCGGTGGCGATTCTCGCCGCGCGCTCCAATTCCGACGTGGCGGGGGCGGCCACCGCATTCGGGCAGGCGGCGGCGGTCCAGAGCCAGCTTAACTTTACGCGCGATAACGAGCGCGAAGCCGATCGCATCGGGCTGCAGATCCTGGAGAAGTCGGGCTATGACCCGCACGCGATGCCGACGTTTTTCGAGCGTCTGCAGCGCGCGACACGACTCTACGAGGGCGGGGCGCCTTCCTATCTGCGGACCCACCCGCTCACGTTCGAGCGCCTTGCCGATGTCCAGAACCGCGTCCAGGAGCTGCCTTACCGCCAGGTTCCCGACAGCCTGGAATTTCAATTGATTCGCGCCAAGCTCAAGGCCGGTTCCGGTTCGCCGCGCGAAGTCCTGGAGTTTTTCGAGCAAAGCCTCGGCGAGCGCAAGTTCCTCAGCGAAGCGGCGAGCCGCTACGGCCTGGTCGTCAGCCTGCTGAGAACCAAGGACTACGCGCGCGCCAAGAAAGAACTCGAAGCGTTGCGCAAGCTTGGCCTTGCCAGCCCCATCATCGATACGCTGGCGTGCAAAGTGAAGGTTGCGGCAGGGGAAACCGAGGCCGCTTTCGCCTGCTATCGCGAGGCGCTCAAGACCTATCCCAATTATCGCGCGCTGGTCTACGACTACGCTGATGCGCTGCTGCAGAACCGCCAGCCCCAATTGGCGCTGAAGCTGGTCGAGGGCCGTCTGCAGGCGATCACCGAGGATTACCGGCTCTATCTGCTGCAGGCGCGCAGCTACGCCATGCTCGACAAGCGGCTTTCCCAGCACCGCGCCCAGGGGGAGGCTTATGCCCGGATGGGCAATATTCCCGCTGCGGTCGAGCAACTGCAGATCGCGTTGAAAAGCGGCGACGGCGATTTCTACCAGCTCTCTGCGACCGAGGCGCGGCTCAGGGAACTGCGCCGGCAACACGACGAATTGCGCAAGGAAGCGGGCAAGCGCTGAACCGCCGGCGGTTAAAGCAAGGTGTAGACCAGCCCTGCGATGCCGCATGCGCCGATCAGTGGGATGATGCCGCCCGTGCCGAGATCATGCACGGCATTGCCAAACGTGACAATACCGTGCGCGGCGAGCGAGGTCCATGAGGCTGTCGACCCGTTCCGGGACTGCCGGGTCGCGAATCAGCGCCCCGGCGCGCAGCGGAAGCTGCGGAGGATTTTATTTCCCGAGCCGGGGTGAACTCGAATAGTGCACCATGACCACGCGGTCACGCCATGTTTTCTCGTCCAACAGCTGCGCCGGCACACAGTAACGCTCGTTTGCCCCCACTTCCTTTACCGAAACGATCCTGAGTATTTCGGGATAAGTGATTTTGCGCAGCAGCCCGTCGGCGCCGGTCCAGCGGGTTACCAGGAAGTTGTCGAAGACACGATAGACGTAGATATTCGCCGGCTGCGCTTTGCCGTCCGGACCACGCCAGGTGATCGTGTAACGGGTGTCGGGTTTGAAGTGGTTCTTGTCCATGGATTTTCCAAAAAGTTTTCCGCACGCTGCGAGTCTTGTGCGCTCAAGCGCGCCCTAGATATGAAAAAATATTTAAAATCAATAAGTTAATAGTATACATTTTAGTGCCGCCGCTCACCCCGTATGCGTTTATAATCAGATTGGGGTTTCTGCATCGCGGCTTTCGCATTGGCTGTTGAAATCTTACTGCGACCTGAAAAGGTCGCGGAGCCGGCTGGCGAAACGCCTTGCGACTCAAGCCGATTCACCGTATATTAGAGTTTAATTGAAAACTAATCTACCCAGCGAGGTATCCATGCAGTTTGACAAGGAATTAGACGCGCGAGGCCTGAATTGCCCGCTTCCCATCCTGAGAACCAAAAAGGCGCTGACCGATATGACTGTCGGCCAGGTGCTCAAGATCGTGGCCACCGATCCCGGCTCGGTGAAGGATTTCCAGGCGTTCTCCAAGCAGACCGGCAACGAATTGCTGTCGTCCAACGCGGCCAACGGCGAATTCATTTTTTTCATGAAAAAGAAATAACGCAACGGCAGACCGGCCAAAGCCAAAACATGGCGACTTACGCGGAAATGCGGGAGATCTTCGAGGACATCAAGAGCGATCTCCGCTATGACCATGAACTGAACGGGTGCTTGAACTGCGGCATCTGCACCGCGACCTGTCCGTCGGCGCATTTCTACGACTACAGTCCGCGCGAGATCGTGCAGTTGCTGTGGACCGAGAACGTCGAGCAGATCTACGACGCGATGCAGGAGAAGATCTGGGCGTGCGCCCAGTGCATGACTTGCGCCGCGCGCTGCCCGTTCAAGAACTCGCCGGGCGGCCTGGTGGCGATCATGCGCGAAGTCGCGATCAAGCATGGGTTGCAGTCGGCGAAGGATGTGCTGCGGCCGTTCGGGCGCGTGATGCTCAAGCTCATCACCACCGGCAACCAGCTCTCGCCCGACATGATCCAGCCCGATCACTTTCCAGATTGGGGCCCCAATATCCAGAAAGTGGAAGGCAACCTCAAAACGCTGCGCAAAGCGATCCCGGTGCGCACGCTGCAGACGACGGACACTGCGTGGGAAGTTTCGCTTAAGACCTCCGTCGAGATGTACACCATCTGGGAAATGACGGGGGTGCTGAAGTCCCTGGAGATAATGGACGAGAACCTGTACGACGTCATCCAGGACTTCATCGAGGAAAAACGCGAAGAGTACGAGGAACTGCTCGAAGAGCAGGCAAACAAGGACGATTGAGTTCATCCGGAGGAGTCACCATGACGATCCAACAGTATCCCAGCGACGGCACCGGTATCGCCGGCCACGGTTCTTTTTTTCAGCCTACGAACCTCGCGCCCGAAGAAGCGGCGAAGGCCACGGAGTGGGTGCGCAAACACGTCGACCGACGCACCCTCGACCTGAGCGAGCGCATGGACGACGTGCGCGAGCACATGTGGGAGCTGGAAAAGGAAGGCGAGATCATCGTCCATCGTATCTCCGACGCGCACCAGCCGGTCAACGTGCAGACGCTGTTCGGCTGGAACAAGAAAATCCCCACCATGCAGCTGTGGCACCACAAATCGTGCGGCCAGTGCGGCAACATTCCCGGCTATCCCACCGCGCTGCTGTGGACCATGAACAAGCTCGGCATGGTTCCGGGCAGGGACTATCTGGACGAAACCGACCAGACATCGTGCACGGCGTGGAATTACCACGGCTCGGGCATCGGCAATCTCGAGTCGCTCGCCGCGGTGTTCCTGCGCAATTTCCATCAGGCCTATGTCTCGGGCAAACAGCACGGGCATGACATCGGACACTTCTATCCGCTGGTTCACTGCGGCACGTCCTACGGCAACTACAAGGAAGTGCGCAAGTACCTGATCGAGTCGGCCGAATTGCGCGAGAAGGTCAGGAAAATCCTGGCCAAGCTCGGGCGCCTGGTCGACGGCAAACTGGTGATCCCGGAAGAAATCGTGCATTACTCGGAGTGGGTGCACGTGATGCGCAACCGCATTGCTTCCGAGCTGCAGAAAATCGATGTTTCCAACATCCGGGTCACGGTGCATACCGCGTGCCATTACTACAAGATGGTGCACGAAGACGCGATCTATGATCCGACCGTGCTGGGCGGCAACCGCACCGCGGTCGGGACTTCGGTGGCGCAGGCGCTGGGCGCGCAGGTGATCGACTACTCAACCTGGTACGACTGCTGCGGGTTCGGCTTCCGCCACATCATTTCCGAGCGCGAATTCACGCGCTCCTTCACCATTGACCGCAAGATCAAGGTCGCGCGCGAGGAGGCCAACGCCGACGTGATGCTCGGCATCGACACCGGCTGCATCACCACCATGGACAAGAACCAGTGGATCGGCAAGGCGCACCAGCAGAACTATTCGGTGCCCATCATGGCCGACATCCAGTTCGCCGCGCTCGCCTGCGGGGCGGACCCGTTCAAGATCGCGCAGCTGCAGTGGCACGCCAGCCCGTGCGAGGAAGTGGTGGAGAAAATGGGGATTTCCTGGACGGAGTCGAAAAAGAATTTCGAGGCCTACCTGAAAGAAGTCGAGGCCGGAAGGATCGAGTATCTGTACGATCCGGCGCTGGCGATCTCCAGATAAAATTAGCCGCAGATGAACGCCAAGGAGGTCGGGTTTCCAATCCGCGTTTATCTGCGTTAATCGGCGGTTTCATAAAGGTTTTCAAGATGAGTGATACGGTATTGGTGGTCGGCGCCGGTCCGACCGGCCTGTCGGCTGCGGCGGGCGTGGCCTCGACCGGCAGGAAAGTGGTGCTGGTCGAGAAGGAGAACAAGCTGGGCGGCGCGCCTATCATCTCGGGCTACGCCAAACTCGTGCCTTCAGGCGAGTGGGCGAAGGATGCGATCGGCCGCATGGTCAAGCGCGTCGAGGACGACGCGCGGATCACGATACACAAGGGCACGAAAGTCACCCGGGTCGACGGCGACTTCGGCAATTTCACCGCCACGCTGTCCAACGGCCAGAGCGTCAATGCCGGGGCGATCATTCTCGGCACCGGCTTCACGCACTTCGATTCCATCAACAAGCCCGAGTGGGGTTTCGGCACCTACGAGGATGTCGTGACCACCACCCAGGTCGAACAGATGGTGGTCGCTGGCAAGATCGCCTGTCCGTCGGACGGGCGGGTGCCGGAGCGGGTGTGCATCCTGTTGTGCGTCGGCTCGCGCGACCGCCAGATCGGGCGCGAGTGGTGCTCGAAAATCTGCTGCACGGTGTCGACCAATCTGGCGATGGAGATCAAGGAGCTCTCGCCCAAGACCGACGTGTTCATCTATTACATGGACATCCGCACCTTCGGGCTGTACGAGGACAAGTATTACTGGCGGGCGCAGGAGGAATTCCGCACCAAGTTCGTGAAGGCGCGCATCGCCGAAGTGACGCAGGGCCCGGACAAGCGGCTGCTGGTCAAGGGCGAGGATACCCTGGTCAAGCGCCCGATCGTGATTCCGATGGATCTCGTGGTGCACGCGATCGGCATGGACCCGAATCTCGACAATCCGGAAATCGCGAAAGTATTCGGCGTTGGACTCGAAAAACACGGTTTCCTGGATCGCGGCGAGCATTACACCAGCAGCTTTTCCAGCACGCGGCGCGGCATTTATGTCGGCGGCGCGGCGCTTGCTCCGGAAGACATCGACACCTGTATTTCGCACGGCCTGGCGATGGCGATGCGCGCGGTGGGCGACATGAACAGCCTGGGGCAGAAAGCGGCCTGATGCTCTGGTTCAGGAAACAGCCCGAGGCCGCTGCGCTGCCAGCGGTCACCGACCTGATCATGCCGGCGGAGCTGCCGGTCGCGCTCGACCGCGGGCTATTTCAGATTTACTACACCAGGCTGCTTGCGAATGTCGAACAGGATGGCGGCATCGAAGCTTATCTTGCCCGCCTTGGCGCCAAGCAACGGTCTTACGCCGGATTGCTAGGGCGGTCCCGGCTTGAGCAGCTGACGCTGGACGACCTCGAGTTGCTGCTTGACCGTGTTTTCACCGCGCGGCGCCGTGTTTTCCCGGCGCTGGAGGCGTTGGGCGCGGCGCGCGCGACGGATCTGGTCAGGGATCTGCTGTTTGGCGGCGCGCCGCTGGCTGAGCGCATGCAGGGTTTCGTCGATGCCATGCCGGGCGCGGCGGGCATGGGCCGCGACAGCATCAAGGCGGCGGCCAAGGTGAGGCGCGCGGCATGGGATTTCGCCGCCGAACTGTTGCATTTCAGCGATCCGGTGAAATATCCGCTGATGTCGCGCTGGGTATGGGACCAGGGCGCGCAAAGCGGAGCGCTGCGCGAATTTATCCGCGGCAGCGATGCCATGGGCGAAATTCCCTTCGGCAACACGCCCGAATTGTTCGAGGGCGGGCGCAAGTGGCTGGCGGAGCAGATCGCGCAAGAAGGCATTTACCGCGATATCCACTTCTGGATCGATCTGGTGCTGGC
>JAIESJ010000270.1 GCA_019746155.1 Burkholderiales bacterium | reverse complement strand
GAGCTGTTCGGACACGAGAGGGGCGCGTTCACCGGCGCGATTCGCGCCAAGCGCGGCTACTTCGAACTGGCGCACGGCGGCACGCTGTTCCTCGACGAGATCGGCGACATGCCGCTTGCCATGCAGGCAAAGCTGCTGCGCGCCGTGCAGGAGCGCTCGATCGTGCGCGTGGGCGGCGAGCGCAGCGTGGCGATCGAGTTCCGTCTCGTGCTGGCGACGCACCGCGAGCTGAGAAAGCTCGTCGAGGCCGGCCAGTTCCGCGAGGATCTGTACTACCGCGTCAACGTGATCCACATGCGGATACCGCCGCTGCGCGAGCGGCCCGAGGACATCCTGTGGCTCGCGCAGCGGTTCCTGCGCGATTATCTGCAGGCGCACCCCGGCGAGCAGCGCTATCTGCATCCGCTCACCGAGCAAGCGTTGCTCGCCTATCCCTGGCCGGGCAACGTCCGCGAGCTGCAACACTGCATCGAGCGCGCGTGCATCCTTTCCCGCGCGCCGATGATCCTGCCGGAGACGTGTTTTGACGACAGCGTCAATCCGCATACCGCCGCCGCCGCGGTTAGCGGCAACCTGAACCAATATCTGCAGGAATGCGAGCGCCGCTACATCATCGCAACCCTCGAACAGCAGGAGTGGCAGATCATCCGCACCGCAGAGGTCCTCGGTATCAGCCGCAAGAATCTGTGGGAGAAGATGCGCAAGCTGGGCTTGAGTGCGCAGGAGATGGAAAAATGATTCGAACTTCAGTTTTTAGGTTGATCACAGCGGTTTTCCTTCTGTCGGGTTGGACCGGATTGCCGGCAGGGTCTGCGGCAGCGCAGTCCTCCCACACCCACCAGCACAGCTTCGGCGACGCGGAACGGTGGGCGCAGGTCTTCGACGATCCGCAACGCGACGCATGGCAAAATCGCGAGCGCTACTTCCGTAAGCTGCGCGATTCACTCAGGCGCACCGGCTACGCGCTGGCCCAGGAGCACACCTTCCTACCGAATCAGTATTTCCTCGTTTTCCGGCCAACCGGTTCCTGATAGTCATGAAGCTGTAACACATTGCGATTACCATACTTCCGTCGCACAGTCGTAATAATGTGTTAACTGGAGAAAGGGCATGGCTAATATGAATAAATTCAAGATGTTATGTGTTTCCGCCACGCTGGCGGCGGCGCTCGGCGGTGTTTCGGCTGCGACTCACGCCCAGACCGTCAAGATCGACGGCTCGAGCACGGTGTTTCCGATCACCGAAGCCGTGGCGGAGGATTTCCAGAAAGCCAAGAAAGGCGCGATCAGGATTACGGTCGGCATTTCCGGCACCGGCGGCGGCTTCAAGAAGTTCTGTCGCGGCGAAACCGATATTTCCAACGCTTCGCGTCCGATCCTCAAGTCGGAAATGGCCGAGTGCAGGAAGAACGGCGTCGAGTATATGGAAATGCCGGTTGCTTACGACGCGCTCACGGTCGTGATCAATCCCAAGAACACCTGGATCAAGAACATGACGGTGGCCGAACTCAGGAAGATCTGGGAACCGGCGGCGCAGGGCAAGATCACCCGCTGGAACCAGGTCAATCCGTCCTGGCCCAATGCGCCGCTCAAGCTCTTCGGCGCCGGCGCCGATTCGGGCACGTTCGATTACTTTACCGAAGCGATCAACGGCAAGTCGAAAGCCAGCCGCGGCGACTTTACCGCGAGCGAGGACGATAACGTGCTGGTGCAAGGCGTATCACGCGATACCAATGCGCTGGGCTTCTTCGGTTATGCCTACTACGTCGAGAACAAAGCCAAGCTGAAAGCGGTGCCGATTGTCGAGAAAGACGGCAAACCCGCCGTTGCGCCCTCGCTTGAAACGGTGATTAACGGCACTTACCAGCCTCTGGCGCGTCCGATTTTCATCTACGTCAATGCCAAATCGGCACAGAAGCCGGAAGTCAAGGAATTCGTTGAATATTACATCAGGCACGGTGAGAAGCTGGCCAGGGAAGTGAAGTATGTGCCGCTTCCCGCCAAGGCGTACGGCTACAACATGGAAGTGCTCGAAAAGCGCAAGCTCGGAACCAAGTTCGGCGGCGAGAACAAGGTCGGTCTCACCATCGAAGACCTGATGAAAATGGAAGCCAAGCTCTAATTTTCAGCGGGTTAGGGAGAATGGGAGGGATGTGAAAGCCCCTCCCGTTTTTTCGCCAGTGGCTGGGCGCTGCTCAATCTGAGATAATTCCCGCCAAACAATTCGAATGATTCCGCTTTCCCACGCCGACTGGACAGACGCGATGCCGAAAGATTTTGTCAGCGACAAGCTCGCGCGACGCAGGCTGCGCCACGTCAAAGAACGCATCATCGAGTTCATCCTGTTTCTGGCGGCTTCGGTTTCGGTGGCGACGACACTCGGCATCGTGCTGATCCTGCTCAAGGAATCGTTCGTCTTCTTCCGGATCGTATCGCTGTGGGATTTTCTGACCGACACGCAGTGGACGCCGCTGTTTGCCGACGCCCATTACGGCATCATGCCGCTGCTTTCGGGCACGCTGGTGAGTTCGGCCGTGGCGCTGCTGGTGGCGATTCCGCTCGGCACCATCATCGCAATTTATCTGTCCGAATTCGCACCGTTTTCGGTGCGCGAGGTGGCAAAGCCGTTTCTTGAGCTGCTGGGCGGCATCCCGACCATCGTCTACGGCTATTTCGCGCTGATGTTTGTCACGCCCCTGTTGCAGAAAATCATTCCCGGGCTGCCGGGATTCAACCTGCTTTCCGCCGGGCTGGTGATGGGCATCATGATCATTCCGTACGTGAGCTCGGTTTCCGAAGACGCGATGCGCGCGGTGCCGATGGCTTTGCGCGAGGGCTCGTACGCCATGGGCGCGACGCGTTTCCAGACGGCGACGCGGGTGGTGACGCCAGCAGCGTTTTCCGGTATCGCCGCAGCTTATATCCTCGGCATCTCACGCGCGGTCGGCGAGACCATGATTCTGGCGGTGGCCGCGGGCATGCAGCCCAACCTGACCTGGAACCCGCTGGAGCCGGCAGCGACCATTACCGCCTATATCGTGCAGGTGGCGTTGGGCGATCTGCCCCACGGCAGCATCGGTTACCAGACGATTTTTGCCGCGGGTCTGACGCTCGCCCTGCTCACGCTGTTCTTCAACGTGCTCGGCCATCTGCTGCGCAAACGTTACCGCCAGGTGTACTGACATATGAGCGATACCGCCGTCCGCGTCCAGGAAATCCGCGCGCTGATCGCCGCCCACAAGCGCTGGGACATAGTATTCGGTATCGTCGGCCTGCTGGCGCTGATGGTCGGGGTGCTGACCTTTGCCGTGTTGTTCATTCAGATGGTCATCGACGGCGCGCCGCGGCTGTCATGGGATTTTTTCACTTCCTTCCCTTCGCGCAGGCCCGGCCAGGCCGGCATCCTGTCGGCCTGGGTCGGCTCGACGCTGGTGATGCTGGTCACGGCCATGGTGGCGGTGCCGCTGGGCGTCGGTGCCGGCGTTTATCTCGAGGAATATGCGCCCAAGAACTGGATGACCGATCTCATCGAGATCAACGTCTCCAACCTGGCCGGGGTGCCGTCGATCGTCTACGGCCTGCTGGCGCTCAGCCTCTTCGTGTACCAGTTCGGGTTCGGCCAGAGCATTCTGACCGCAGGGCTGACGCTGGCGCTGCTGATCCTGCCGGTGGTGATCGTCGCTACCCGCGAGGCGATTCGTTCGATTCCCGGCGCGATCCGCGAAGGCGCGTATGCGCTGGGCGCGACCAAGTGGCAGACGACGTCCGATCATATCCTGCCGTATGCGCGCGGCGGCATTCTCACCGGTGTCATCATCGGCATGTCGCGCGCCATCGGCGAGACCGCACCGGTGATCACGATCGGGGCGCTGACCTTCATCGCGTTCCTGCCGCCGGCGCCGGTCTCGAGCGAGTTCCCGTACCTGTCCTTTGAATGGATCATGTCGCCGTTCACGGTGATGCCGATCCAGATGTTCAACTGGACGTCGCGACCCGAGGCTGCATTCCAGCACAACGCCGCCGCCGCAGGGCTGGTGCTGGTGGTCATGACGCTGTCGATGAATGCGCTCGCGATTTACCTTCGTTACCGACTGAGAAAGAACCTCAAATGGTAAGTACGGCTGCCCCCGAAATTTCCGCTGCGGCTGCAGCAGAACCGGCCCCGGTCAAGAAGGCAGAGTCGAAAAGCCTCAGTTTCTACTACGGCGATTTCCAGGCGCTGAAGAACATCAGCATGCCGATCTACGACAAGAAGGTGACGGCGCTGATCGGTCCGTCGGGCTGCGGCAAATCGACTTATTTGCGCTGCTTCAACCGCATGCACGATCTGTATCCCGGCAACCGCTACGATGGGCAGATCATGCTCTACCCGGACAACACCAATCTGCTCAACCCCGCTGTCGACCCGATCGAGGTCAGGATGCGCATCAGCATGGTGTTCCAGAAGCCGAATCCGTTCCCCAAGTCCATTTACGAGAACGTCGCCTATGGCCTGCGTGTGCGGGGCGAACGCAAGCGCGCGATACTCGACGAGAAAGTGGAAGAAGCATTGCGCGGCGCGGCGCTGTGGGACGAGGTCAAGGACCGCCTGCACGAACTCGCGTTCAACCTCTCCGGCGGCCAGCAGCAGCGGCTGTGCATCGCGCGCGCGCTCGCGACCGATCCCGAAATCCTGCTGTTCGACGAACCGACCTCGGCGCTTGATCCGATTGCGACCGCGAGCATCGAGCAGCTGCTCGCCGACCTCAAGGAAAAGCTGACGATCCTGATCGTCACCCACAACATGCAGCAGGCGGCGCGGGTGTCGGACTACACCGCCTACATGTATCTCGGCGAGCTGATCGAATTCGGCGTCACCGACACCATTTTCATCAAGCCCAGGAACAAGCAGACTGAAGACTATATAACGGGACGGTTCGGGTAACCCGAGTCGGGACGTTCCATTGTGCACGGGCCGTAGGGCGCGGGAATCCCTTCCCGCCAGGGTGTCGGCAGAAGCGCGCGGACTCGTTAGTGGCGAAGCCGCCCGCTGGCGGGGAGCGCGCGCAAGCCTCCACTCCCGCAACCGGGCGTTCCGCTAACGTGTCGTGGGGGCATTGCCGACCTACTACGCACTATTTGGCGGTGCCCTCAGTAACTCCCCCCGCTCCGCGGGGGAACTCGCCTGGACGCCCATGCCGGCCGGAACAAGAAGTGAAGATGGCCAAGCCCCTGACATCAACCCGGCTTTTTCTCTTTAATCAATAGGCTTGAGCAGTGCGCCGCGCTGTATTTGCATTGACCCTCCTCTGCTTCGCCTGTAGAATTCCAATATTTTGTTTACCGGGTTGATGATGCGGGTCAAACTGGTAGCGGGCAACTGGAAAATGAACGGCAACCTGGCCTCCAACCAGGCGCTGCTCGAAGCCATCGTTCCCGCAATCGTCCCCCTTGCCGGCGTGAAATGCGCGGTGTGCGCGCCTTTTCCGTATCTGGCCCAGGTGCGGCAGATTTTGCATGGCACCAGCATCGCCTGGGGCGCGCAGGATGTGTGCCAGTTTGACAGCGGCGCTTATACCGGTGGCGTATCGGCAGCGATGCTGGCTGATTTCGGCTGCCGTTACGCGATTGTTGGCCATTCCGAGCGGCGCAGCATATTCGGCGAGGCAGACGGGGTCGTCGCGGCCAAGTTCGAGGCCGCGCTGAAAGCCGGGTTGACGCCGATATTATGTGTCGGCGAAACGCTGGCAGAGCGTGAGGCCGGGGTGACGGAGAAGATTATTGCACGGCAGCTTGACGCCGTGGTGACGCGCTGCGGCGTCAGGGCATTGGCGCAAGCGGTGATCGCATACGAACCGGTGTGGGCGATCGGCACCGGCAGGACCGCGACGCCCGAGCAGGCGCAGGCGGTGCACGCATTTATCCGCGGTCGTGTTGGGGCAGCGGATCAGGCGGTTGCCGCGGCGCTTTTGATTCTGTACGGCGGCAGCGTGAAAGCGGCCAACTCGGCGCAGTTGTTCGGCATGCCGGACATCGACGGCGGCTTGATCGGCGGCGCGTCGCTGATTGCCGATGAATTTATTGCGATCTGCCGTTCGGCGCAGCCGGCGGCATAAGCGTGGGAGCCAGATGGAAACACTGATTTTGGTGGTACATGTGATTGCGGCGCTGGGCGTCATCGGACTGGTGCTGTTACAGCACGGCAAAGGCGCCGATGTCGGGGCCGCGTTCGGCAGCAGCGCCTCGGGCAGCGTATTCGGCTCGGCCGGTTCGGCTAATTTCCTGAGCCGTGCGACGGCCATACTTGCTGTAATTTTTTTCCTCACCAGCCTGGGGCTGACTTATTTCTCCACCCGAAAAGGCGATCAGGCGGGTGTGATGAAATCCCAACCGGCGCCCGCAAAGTCGATGCCGGCCGATGTGCCGGTGCCGGGCGCGCCCGCGGTGCCGGCCGCGCCGGCCGACAGCGGCGGATCGAAGGCGGGAGAGGTACCGAAGTAATCAGTGTTAATTTGATTTGGCTCAATGCCAGACACTTGACGCGGAAGTTAATATCTATGTCGACGTGGTGGAATTGGTAGACACGCCGTCTTGAGGGGGCGGTGGCGCAAGCCGTGAGAGTTCGAGTCTCTCCGTCGACACCAGGATTCCGGGACCGGGATACGATTGCAGATGCTGCCATCGAACGGGTCCGTAACGAAGCGGTCTAAGAACACAGAGCTTGGTTTGAGCAGGTTTGACTGAACCCTGATGCTGGAAAATTATTTCCCGATCCTGATGTTCATATTCGTCGGCCTCGCGGTCGGTGTGTTGCCGATCGCGATGGGCCGGATGGCGAGCGCGATGCTCGGCGTGCACCGGCCGGACAGCGAAAAGCTCTCCCCCTACGAATGCGGTTTCGAGGCCTTCGAAGACGCGCGCATGAAGTTCGACGTGCGCTACTACCTTGTCGCCATCCTCTTTATCCTGTTCGATCTCGAGATCGCGTTTCTTTTCCCGTGGGCCGTGGTGCTGCGGGAGATCGGCTTTTTCGGTTTCATGGCCATGGTCGTGTTCCTCGCCATTCTCGTCGTCGGCTTCATCTACGAGTGGATGAAGGGCGCGCTGGAGTGGGAGTGAAGCTGCGAGCTACCTGGCGAGGGGCCCCATTCATGGGGATCGACAGCAAAGCGAGCGGCTTCGGCCGCCGACGCGATGACGTGGAAACTTGCGATAGATGTTCGGAGGCGGCGACGTGAGCCACCGAGCAGGGGCCCCGTTTACGGGGATGCGAGCAAGGCGAATGCGTTCAGCCACCGACACCCTGATGGTGGCTACTTGCGATACGCGTTAGGAGGGGGCTGCGTGAGCCCCATTTTCTTGAGCAAGAGGTGATCTATGGGCGCAATGGAAAACATCACCGAAAAAGGTTTTGTCACCACCAGCGCGGACGCGCTGGTCAACTGGACCCGCACCGGTTCGTTGTGGCCCATGACTTTCGGCCTGGCATGTTGTGCAGTGGAAATGATGCAGGCTGGTGCCTCGCGTTATGATCTCGACCGCTTCGGTGTCGTGTTCCGTCCGAGCCCGCGCCAATCCGACGTGATGATCGTCGCCGGCACGTTATGCAACAAGATGGCGCCGGCGCTGCGCAAGGTCTACGACCAGATGGCCGAGCCGCGCTGGGTGATCTCGATGGGCTCGTGCGCCAACGGCGGCGGCTATTATCATTATTCGTATTCGGTGGTGCGCGGCTGCGACCGCATCGTGCCGGTCGACATCTACGTGCCGGGCTGCCCGCCGACCGCCGAAGCGCTGCTCTACGGCATCATCCAGCTGCAGAACAAGATCAAACGTACCAATACCATCGCTCGATAGAAATCTCGCTCAGACGATCCCTCGCTAAATGGCTTCCCGTCTCGAATCTCTTGTTGCCGCGCTGAATGGTGCGCTGGGCGACAAGCTGGTCAGCGTCACGACAGCACTCAATGAAGTCACTGCCGTCATCTCAGCCGGGAATCTGCTGGCTGCGGCGATGACGCTGCGCGACGCGCCGGAACTCAGGTTCGAGCAGTTGAT
>JAIESJ010000137.1 GCA_019746155.1 Burkholderiales bacterium | reverse complement strand
TCAGGTTATCGTCCACCCTATGAAGCTCCTCCTCACCACTGCAAGCGGGCAGAATATTTTCACCGGCTACGGCCCCGGCTACGTTTCGGTCAACAGCGTGCGCCATGAGAAACACATCGTGGTGGCGTCCGATCAGGTCATGGAATGGCGCATCGAGAACTTCGATGCGTTAAGCGCGGAGGATTTCGCGTTCCTGCTCGCGCTGAAGCCGGAAATCGTGATCCTCGGCACCGGCAACGCCCTGCGCTTTCCACCGCCCGCTCTGTCCCGGCCGCTGGCGCTGGCCGGCATCGGCCTCGAAGTAATGGACAGCAAGGCCGCTTGCCGCACCTACAACATCCTGGCGGCGGAAGGCAGGAAAGTCGTGGCTGCCGTCCTGATCGCTTAGTCTTTTACCCTGCCCGGCCGGCCGTGCCGCCTCCGATACGCGCGACGGCCCGCCATCCCGGGTAATGTTCTAAGCGCCCCCGCCGGGACCGGGCACACGGGCATCATCTCGCGCCTGGACACTGGTCCGGGCGGACAGCGCCTCGCGGACGTCCAGACGCAGCCGTCTCGGATCCATATCCTTGGGCAGGAAGCGGAAAATCTCCCCCTTGTTGACGGCTTCGGTCACGGTCTGGAAATCGGCCAACCCCGAACACATGATCCGCACCGTATCCGGATACAGGGACTTGACGCGCTGCAGAAACTCGACGCCCGGCATGCCCGGCATCTGGTGATCCGAAATGACCACGTCGACCCGATGCCTGCTTAAAACCTCGAAAGCCTGCCCGGCATTGTACGCAGTCAGGATATAGTAGCCATCCTGGCTCAGTGCCCGCATCAGCAGAACCAGCATGTCTTCGTCATCGTCGACCAGCAGCACGGTGGGCGTGGCGCTGCGCAACGCCACGGCATGCGACAGATGCACGCCCTGCTGGAGCCATTCGCTGCAATCCCCGGGCGTCAGCGGCCGCGACAGGTAGTACCCCTGAATTTCGTCGCAACCGTTGGCCGCAAGAAAGCTCATCTGCGCCTCGGTCTCCACGCCTTCCGCCACCACTTTCAGCCCGAGACTGCCCGCCATCGAAATAATGGCGCGGACGATCGTCGCGTCCTCGGCATTGCTGATAATGTCGCGCACGAACGAACTGTCGATCTTCAGCGCGTCCAGCGGGAAACGCTTGAGATAGCTCAGGCTGGAATAGCCGGTGCCGAAATCGTCGATGGAAATCCGCACGCCGATCGATTCCAGGTACTCGAGCGTGTGCACAACATCTTCGGTATTGGCCATCAGCGAGCTTTCCGTGATCTCCAATTCGATCAGCCGGGGATCGATCTCGTATGCGTCCAGCAAGCGCCGGATAGAGCTGCCGAAACCCCGCGTCAGGAACTGGCGGCTGGACAAATTGATCGCGATCGGCACGCATTGAATGCCCGCCGCCGCCCACGCCTTGAGCTGGGCGCAAGCCGCGCCGAATACCCACTCGCCGACCGGGATGATCAAGCCGGTTTCTTCCAGCAAGGGCACGAATTCCCCCGGCGCCACCAGACCGAGTTCCGGATGCTGCCAGCGCAGCAACGCCTCCAGCCCGGTGGTGTTGCCGCCTTTGAGACTGGCCTTGGGCTGGTAGTGCAGCAGGAATTCACGGCGTTCGAGAGCGCGCCTGAGGCTGTTTTCCATACTCAACCGGTGCAGCACCCTGGCGTTCATCTCGGCGGTAAAGAACTGGAAGTTATTGCGGCCCGCATCCTTGGCGCGGTGCAAAGCGGTGTCGGCGCTCTTGATCAGCACGTCGAGATCATCGCTGTCCGCGGGATACATGCTGATGCCGACACTTGCCGTGATATAAACCTCGTTGCGCTCGAGCTGGAACGGTTCCGCGAAAGCGTCAAGCGCCTTTTGCGCCACCAGGCGCGCATCCTCGGCATTCCTCAAGTCGCTCAGGATGATCGCGAATTCGTCTCCGCCGAAGCGTCCCACGGTGTCGCCGACGCGCACGCAATCCATCAGGCGCCCGGCCACCTGTTTCAGCAGCGAATCGCCGACGCCGTGGCCCAGCGAGTCGTTCGCGACCTTGAAACGGTCGAGATCGAGCATCATCACGCCGACCAGCCAGTTCCTGCGGCGTGCCTGCGCCAGCGTCTGCTCCAGGCGATCGCGGAACAGAATCCGGTTGGGCAACCCGGTCAGACCGTCGTAGTGGGCGAGATAGACCAGTTTTTCCTCCGCCGCCTTGCGCTGGGTGATATCGGCGGCAATGCCCGCAATGCGGTAGATTCTGCCCTCGCCATCGCGCACCGGATAGGCCTGGTCGTGGATCCAGCGCAACGAGCCGTCCGAGCACATGACGCGGTATTCGATGTTGTAATCTCCGTGAGGAAGCGACATGCGTGCCGCACGCACGCGCCTCCTGTCGTCCGGGTGCACGATCTCGAGGCAGCGCTGCGGATTCTTCATCGCCTCGGCCACCGGCTTGCCGGTGACTTTCTCGTATACCGGGCTGAGATAAAGCAGCTCCCGCATCTTGATGTCGGCTATCCAGAATGCCTCGGGTATGTTATCCGCGAGCTGTCTGAATTTCTCCTCGCTTTCACGCAGCGCGAGCTCGGCGCGCTTGCGTTCCGACATGTCCTGGATCACCGAAACAAAGTATTGCGGCTCGCCGTCGTTGCCGCGTATGAGCGAGCTGACGAGACTGACCCATAGCGTGGTGCCGTCCTTGCGCAGCAGCTGCCTTTCGCGGTAGTAGGAGTGGATCTCGCCGCTCACAAGCTGCTTGCGCAACATCACGGCTTCCTCGATATCCGCGGGCAGGATAACGTCCTTGATGGTCATCTGCATGAGATCGCCGCGTGAATAGCCGATCATCTCGCAATACCTGTCGTTGACCTGAAGATAACGCAGGCCCAACGACGAGATCGTGATACCGACGTTGGCACTGCTGAACACCGTGCGGAAGCGCTCCTCGCTCAGACGCAAGTCCTCTTCCGCCTGCTTACGATGGATGAACTGCCCGATCTGGCTGCCGATGGTATGGGTTATCTGCAGCAGCACTTCATCCGGCTGGCGGGTTTCGCGGCCGAAAAACTCCATCACGCCCATCATCTGGCCTCCGGCCGTGATAGGGAAAGCGTAGGCGCTGACCAGCCCGAGCTTGAGCGCGCTTTTCCGGCGTCGGAAGCTGTCGTCCAGGCGCAGATCGACAATCCATGTCGGTTCCTTGTCGACCCATGCGCGCTGCAACAGACCGCCCGGACGTTCTTGCTGGAGCCGCAGCCACAGCGATTCATCCTCCTCATCGAACTGCAGAACGGAATCGCTCCAGAATTCCCTGCGCACGAGGGTTTTTTCGGCATCGTTCCACGCCCATCTTGCCCCGTACGCCCATTCCATGGCTTCACAAATGGTGCGTATCAGCCGCGGCATCGCCTCGTCCAGGGAAACGGATTCGGACAGCACGCGAGCGACCGCATGTTCCATCGTGCGCCGGTGTGCCGACAACATGCGCTCGGTAATGTCTTCGTGCGAAATCACCGCGCGCCGCGGCCCCTCGCCCGGGAACGGCACCACTTTCACCAGGAACCATTTTTTCCGGGCGGACGGATAACAGGTGTATTCGAGAGTGAATGCTTCGCGCATTCCGGTCAGGACCTCGCGAATTCCGGCGGCCATCGCCGTCGCGTCCTTTTCTCCGATACCCAGCACCCTGTCGCACACGCTGAAATAGTCGACATCTTCCCAGACCTGCTCCGGCCCTCCCCCGGCCCCGGCCGCGAAATCCCGCCATGCCTTGTTGACGGCAACGATCCTGCCCGTTTCATCGATCACGCTGATGTGCTGCGGCAGCGCATCTATGGTGGCGCGCGCAAAGCGCTCGGACTCGCGCAGCGTATTCTCCGCCAAGTAGCGCTCCGCCACCCGGCCGAGCTGCGCGCTGATATTGTTGATGGCTTTCATCAGCAGGATGTCCGGCTCGACGATCCTGTCGGAATAGAATTCTATGAATGCGACAACCCGGCTGCCGGCGACGACCGGGAATGCAAATGCCGCCTTGATGCCCGATTCCCGCGCCACCTTGCCGCGATAAAAATGTTTCAGGCGCGAGATATCCTTCACCCATAACGGCCGCTTGCCGGACAGCATGCTGTTGATGAAACCCGGAGCATCGACGATATAGCGGAACGGCTCGGACGCTTCCCGGAACTGGGTCCAGCGCCGGGCGTTGTCCATGAACCAGATCGAGGTCTGGTTCTGATAGTCGCTGAAATCCCTGCCGAAAATCACGGCGTGCCCGACCGGCCAGCCGGTGTGCCCGCAGATCCACGCCAGACAGGCTTGCATCGCCTCTTGCGGTGATGTGGCCTGGTTCGCCGCGACAGCCAGGGATTCGAGCAGGGAAGTAAGCTCGTTTTTCCGCCTTAACGCTGATTCGATACGCTTGCGATCGGAGATGTCTTCAACCACGCTGACCAGGTATTCAGGCTGCCCGGCGTCATTGCAGACAACGGACATGGTCCGCTTCGCCCACATGATCGACCCGTCTTTGCGCACGAAGCGTTTCTCGCCGGCAACCGCCCTCATGGCGCCATGGGCGAGCTCATCCCGGAACTGCGCCCCCTGCCCGTAGTCATCGGGATGGGTGATGTCCTTCACGGCCTTGCCGAGAAGCTCTTCCCTGGGGTAGCCCAGCATGTCAAGGAACTTCTGGTTGGCATCCGTCAGAAACCCATGGAGATCAACACTGCTGATTCCCACCGCCGCGTTCTCGAAAATCGTGCGGTAGCGCTCCTCGTTTTTCCGCGCCATCGCCTCGGCCCGCTCACGCGCGTTGCGCGCGCGGAATGATTTGATGCCGAATGCGAGGTCCGCGGCCAGCTCGTCCAGCAGATTGATTTCGTCGGCATCAAAAGCATCGGGCTCGAAAGCATAAATGCTCAAGCCGCCGATGCAGCGGTCCTCGATTTTGAGCGGGAGCGTGATGGCCGACTGGTAACCGCGCTCGAGCGCCTGCTCGCGCCGGTGCAGAAACTTGTCCTCGGCCGGAATATTTTGCGAAGTGCACGCCTTGCCGGTGGCAATGACATGGCCTATCACGCCCTGGTGCCTGCCGTCGTCGGCCCAGGTTCCCATGTGCGCCTCGAGATACGCCGGATCGCAACCGGCCGCCCCGCCCACCTTGATCGACTTGTCCGCGTCGTCCTGGGCCAGCCCGACCCACGCCTGGCAATACCCTCCCGATTCCACCAGAATGCGGCAGGATTCCCGCAGCAATTCGGATTCGCTTGTAGCCTGCACCAGCACATGGTTGACTTCCGCCATCACGCGACGCGCACGCACCAACCGCTTCAGGTTGAGCTCATCGTGCTTGCGCTCCGATTCGAGCCCGCGCAACCGGATTTCCGCCTGCACGTGCGCGGCGCGCAGGCGCAGCGCCTCGACACCGTAGGAAATGTCCTGCGCCAGCGTTGTCAGCAGAGCAATTTCGTCGGCGTCGAATGCGTCCGGCTCGCCGGCATAGATGGAAATGGCGCCGATACAGCGATTCCCGGCGAACAGCGGCAAGGTCACCGAGGATTGGTAGCCGCGCGCCAGCGCGCGCTCGCGCCGGCGGCCGATGCCATTGCGGAGGATGTCGCGCGCGATCAAGGGTTGCCCGGTGGCTATAACCCGCCCGGTGGCTCCTTGAAATCCGCCATCCGCCGCCCAGGTGATCCCGTCCACATGGGGCGGATCGTCGTCGTAACCCGCCGCGGCGGCAACGGCAATCGATTGGGCTGCATCGTCTACCGGCACGCCGACCCACGCCTGGCGATAACCGCCGACCTCGACCACGATGCGACACATCTGCTGCAATAATTCAGACTCGGCGGTGGCATGCACCAGCGCATGGTTGCACGCCACCAGTACTTGGCGGGCGCGCCCCAAGCGCGCCAGATACTCCTGCATGTCGCCTGGTAATCCCACTGATTTCATTAGCATTTAATGGTCAGGCCGGCCGCGCAGCGACTCACTGTGTCCGCAATAAACAGGAAGCAACGTGCCCATATTCGAACATGGATAACCAGTTATAAATAACGAACAAATCAGGAAAAACCTTATAACTATACGGAAAAAACCCTTGGTGTTCACGTCCCGCTTGAAAGGTAATACCTAACTATATGATTATAGTTATCTTTTAAATACAACTTGGAGTGAATTTCACCTCGCCGGGCACCCCTTGACGGCAAGAACAGGAGACTCAGGCATGGGCTGCGGCACGACCGGCCCCGGTCGCCGCCCTTGCCGACCACGGCCGATACGATGATGAGGAAGGAAAAAACGCAGAGTCTTAGGCTTGGGCCACTTCAGGCGCGCCGTCCGGTCACAACAGCGGATTCCTGCCACGTGGCGGCACCTCGTTGAGCGTGCACCAGTAGCGCCCGAGATACTCCGCCGCCTGCATGAACTTGTCGAAATTGACCGGCTTGCGGATATAGCTGTTGGCGCCGAGACTGTAGCTTCTGACGATGTCCTGCTCCTCGCCGGAGGACGTGAATACCACTACCGGCAGAAACCGGGTGAGTTCGCTGGAACGCACGCGATCGAGCACTTCGAAACCATCGACCATGGGCAGCTTGAGATCAAGCAGCACCACCGACGGCATCGCGTCCACGTCACGACCGGCGTATTTGCCGCTGCAGAAAAGATAATCGAGGGCTTCCACACCGTTCCGCGCAACGACAATCTCATCGGCAATCTTGAGCTGCCTGAAAGCGCGCAGCGCCAATTCCTCGTCGTCCGGATTATCTTCCACCAACAGTGCAGTTTTCATGCGCATCGGACAGCTCCCTCAATACTGCAACTGATTAACGTCATCGCCTGATCACGGCCCAACGCCGCTCCCAAGGGTAAAAAAGAAAACAGCGCCCTTGCCGACGGCGGCTTCCGCCCAGATTTCACCGCCATGCCGGCGAATAATGCGGTGTACCGTCGCCAGCCCGATGCCGGTACCGGGAAAATCGGCATCGCTGTGCAGACGCTGAAAGGCACCAAACAGTTTGCCGGCATATTTCATGTCGAAGCCCACGCCATTATCGCGTACGAAATATATCGATCGCCCCTCGTTTTGTTCAACGCCGACTTCTATTCTGACCTCCGGCTGCCTGGCGGTGAACTTCCAGGCATTGCGCAGCAGATTGTCCAGTGCCGCGCGCAGCAGGCTGGGGTCGCCCTGCACCTGGATTCCGCGCGCGATCCTGATGTCGACCCCCCCGCGCTCCGGCTGTTCTCTCCTGAGATCCTCAACGATTTCATGCGCCAGCGCGCTCAGGTCGGTCGTTACACAGCGCATTTCGCTGCGCGTGACGCGCGACAGCGCCAGCAGGTCGTCGATCAGCGTCGCCATACGCTGGCTTGCAGCACGTACCCGTCGCAGATAATCCTGCCCGGTCGCGTCGAGCTTGCCCTGGTAGTCATCGAGCAGCGCCCGGCTGAAGCCGTCGATGCTGCGCAGCGGCGCGCGCAGGTCGTGGGAGACCGAATAGGCGAAGCTTTCCAGTTCCCTGTTGGCGGTTTCCAGTTGCGCGGTGCGCTCGATGACGCGCTGTTCGAGTTCCGCATTGAGCTTGCTGATGGCCTCGGCACTTTTCCGGATTTCGGTGATGTCGTAGCCCAGGAAATAGAAGCCCGCCACTCTGCCCTGGGAATCAATATCCGGCAGATAGGAAATGCGCGCGTACCGCTTCTGGCCTGAAGACCGGCTACAGCGCTCGAAACTGGCCTTCATACCGGCAAGCGCTATTTCCATGTAAGGACGCACAGTCTGGTATGACTCATCGTCCATCACCTCGCGTACCGGACGGTCGGTACACGCTCCGCGCGACATGCCAGCCCAGTCTTCATAAGTCTTGTTGACAAACCGAAAGTGCTCCTTGGCATCGACGTAGCCGATCAGCGCCGGCACATTGTCAGTAATGGTGCGTAACCGCGCTTCGCTTTTCCGCAACGCCTGTTCGGCAAGCTTGCGATCGGTGATATCGCGAAAAATCGCCGAGATACCGTA
>JAIESJ010000172.1 GCA_019746155.1 Burkholderiales bacterium | reverse complement strand
GCGGCGTGGTGGAAATCGTCGAGCCGGCGCTGCAGCGCGACGTATGGGAAGTGCGCAAGGCGGGGCTGAACATCATGATGTCGATGAAGGGAGACGGCAAGCCGGTGTCCTTCATCGAGGATTGTGCGGTGCCGTTGGAACATCTTGCCGCATACACCGACCGCCTGACCCGCGTGTTCGAAAAACACGGCACCAAGGGGACCTGGTACGCGCATGCCTCGGTCGGCTGTCTGCATGTGCGCCCCGTTCTCAACCTGCGTGAAGACGGTGCGCAAAAAATGCGCGCCATTGCCGAAGAGACCGCCGAACTGGTCAGGCAATACAAGGGCGCCTACTCGGGCGAGCACGGCGACGGTCTGGTGCGCTCGGAATGGATCGCGCCGTTCTTCGGACCCAGGCTCGTCGCGGCGTTCGAGGAAATCAAGGATATCTTTGACCCCAAAGGGTTGATGAATCCCGGCAAGATCGTGCGGCCGCCCAGACAGGATGACCGCTCGCTGTTCCGCTTCAAGCCCGGCTACCGCGTCGAAAAAATCGACACCGTGCTCGACTGGTCAGAGTGGGGCGGGTTGGATAAGGCAGTCGAAATGTGCAACAACAACGGCCACTGCCGCAAATTCGATGCCGGCACCATGTGTCCGTCGTACCGCGTCACGCGCGAAGAACAGCACCTGACGCGCGGCCGCGCCAACACGCTGCGGCTGGCGATTTCAGGTCAACTCGGCCCGGATGCGTTCACTTCCGACGAGCTTCACGACACGCTGGCCCTGTGCGTGTCGTGCAAGGGTTGCAGGCGCGAATGCCCGACCGGCGTCGATATGGCCAAGATGAAAGTCGAATTTCTCTACCATTACCATAGGCGTCACGGCCTCGGGCTCAAGGACCGGTTGATCGCCTACCTGCCGCGCTATGCGCCGTGGGCGGCGAAGCTGCCATGGCTAGTGAATTTGCGCGACCAGGTGCCGGGGCTTGCGGCCTTGAGCGAATCGTTGCTCGGTTTCAGTTCGAAGCGCAGTTTGCCGAAGTGGCGGAGCGATACGTTCCTGACAACATATGCCACCCTCCCCTTGAAGGGGAGGAAAAATAGAACCCCTCCCCTTCAAGGGGAGGGCTGGGGTGGGGATGGGGTTAAGAAAGGGGATTTACCTCACCCCCATCCCGGCCTTTGGCTCCGACATAACCTGAAGGTTAGCCTACGCCGCAACAAGCCATTGCACGGCGTGTTGTCCCCTGAGGGGGAAGGCGAGAATAGCGCTGCGCGAGGAATGGCTGGCGAATGCGTTCTGCTGGTCGACACGTTCAACAATTATTTTGAGCCCGAGAACGCGCATGCCGCCCTGGCGGTGCTGAAGGCGGCAGGCTACCGGGTGCATCTGCCGCGCGCCGCGGACGGTCCGCGTCCGCTGTGCTGCGGCCGCACCTTTCTTGCGTCCGGCCTGGTTGACGAAGCGAAACACGAGGCGCGGCGCACGCTGGAAGCGCTGAAACCTTATGTTGAGCGCGGCGTGCCCGTCATCGGGCTCGAGCCGTCGTGCCTGCTCGGGCTGCGCGACGAGTTCTTGTCCATGCTGCCCGGCGCCGAGACAGCGCAGCTTGCGCTCAATGCCATGCTGTTTGAAGAATTTCTCATGCGCGAGCACGACGCCGGCCGGCTCGATTTAAAACTCAAAGCCCTGCCGCAGAAAAAAGGGCTGCTGCACGGCCACTGTCATCAAAAAGCGTTTGCCGCGATGCCTGCGGTTCAGCGCGCGCTGAAACTGATTCCCGGATTTGAAGTCGAGGTGGTCGAATCGAGCTGCTGCGGCATGGCCGGCAGTTTCGGCTTCGACGCGGAGCATTATGAAGTGTCGATGCAAATGGCCGAGCTGTCCCTGCTGCCGGCGGTGCGCAGGGCCGATGACGACACGCTCATCGTCGCCGACGGCACGAGCTGCCGCCATCAGATTCACGATGGTGCGGAAAGAGACGCAATGCACGTCGCGCGCGTGCTCGAGCAGGCGCTCGCGGAAGTCTAAAGCCCGCTGCAGACTTCCTGCACCAGCGCCCGCATCCACTGGTGCGCCTTGTTGTTGTCGTATCTGCGGTGCCAGTAGATCGACCAGGCGAAAGCCTGCGACGCGAAGGGCAGTGGCAGAAGCACGAGTGCGGCGGAATCGAAACTTCTCGCCACTTTCTCCGAAATCACCGCCACCAGGTCGGTCGCCGCCACGATATTCGGTACCGTGAGCCAGTGCGGAACGTTCAGCGTCACGTTCCGCGCGAGGCCCATTCCGGCGAGCACGTTGTCCACGAAACGCGCGTCCGTCGGGCTCATTGAAATGCGCAAATGCGACAGGGCGAGAAAGGCCTTTAACGTGAGTTTGCGGTGCGCCGCAGGATGATCGCGGCGCATCACGCACATCATGCGGTCGCGAAACAGGGGCTCCGCGCGCACCGAACGCGAGTGGCTGAGCGCCATACTCAGAGCGAAATCGACTTCGTCCGCCTCCAGCGCATCCACCGTCTGCTCAGGCGGCAGGTGAACGATCTTGAGGCTGATGCGAGGCGCCTCGGCGCGCAGTCGCGATGCAAGGCGCGGCAGCACGAGATAACCCAGCAGATCGGACATCCGCGCGGTGAATTCCCGCGCCGCCGATTGCGGTGCAAAACCCGCATCGCTTTCGAAGATGCGCTCGGTCTGCTGCAGGATTTGCCGCACCGGGCCCGCCAGTTCAAGCGCGCGCGGGGTCGGCTGCATGCCGCGCGCAGTGCGGACAAGCAATTCGTCTTTGAAAATCACGCGAAGCCGGGAAAGGGCATTGCTCATTGCCGGCTGGCTCAGTGCGAGCTTCTGCGCAGCCCGCGTCACCTGGCTTTCCGCAATCAGCGCGTCGAGCGCCACCAACAGATTGAGATCGACCGAACGGAGGTTCATGGACGGACCGGGCCGCGGCGAAGTCTGATATTCATTGTATCAATATTATGATCATAATATTCCATTTTACAAATTTTAACGGCATCCCTATCCTGTGACCCGTGCGGGCGATCTGAAAGGCGCCGACATCGGGGCCGCTCCCGCGGTTGAATGTGAATCAATCCACGAGGAAAGAAATGCCGAATTCCGTTGAGCAACTGAAAAAGCAGATCAAGGTGTGCATGTTCGATCAGTACGGAACAGTGGTCGATATGCAAACCGGTCTGACCGAAGTGGCGGCTCCGTATCTCAGAAGCAAGGGGTGGAACGGGCGCCCCGATGCGTTTGTGACGTGGTGGCGGCGCACGCATTTTGAAAATTCGATGATCGATGCGCTCCTGCACAGGGAACATACGTCTTACCGCGAAATCGGCGAGCGCGCGGTCGATTACACCCTGGAGCGCGCGGAGATTCCGCATACCCCGGAAGAAGTGAAATATCTGGTCGCGCAGATTGAGAAGCTGCGCCCGTTTCCGGATGTGCCGGAAGCGCTGGCGAAGCTCCGGACGAAATACAAGCTTGTCGTGTTATCGAATGGTGATCCCGATATGCTCGAAGCAGCCAAGCCGTATCACGGCATCCCTTTCGATGCGGTCATTTCCGTCGCTGCGGCGAACTCCTTCAAGCCGCATGTGGCGACGTATGCCAAAGCCGCGGAAATCGTGAACGTGCGAATGGAGGAGGTTTTATTCGTGGCGAACCATGCGTTCGATTGCATTGGTGCAAAAGCCGCGGGCATGCACACCGCTTTTATCGACCGTAGGAAACGCCCGTTCGGAAGAACACCGCACCAGCCCGACATCACGGTGCCGGATATGGCGAGCCTCGCCGCGTTAATGGTCTGAAATGAGGCCGCTGGACGGCATTCGCATCCTTGATCTGACGCGGGTCGTGTCGGGCCCCTTTTGCACCATGATGCTGGGGGATATGGGCGCCGATGTGATCAAAATCGAGGAGTGTTCAAAAGGCGATGACAGCCGCGCATTCGGTCCGCCGTTCATCGGCGGCGAAAGCGCGTATTTTTTGTCGATCAACCGCAACAAGCGAAGCTGCTGCCTGGATCTCAAATCCGCGGCCGGAAAACGGATTTTGGAAAGGCTCATCCGGAAATCCGATGTGCTGGTCGAGAATTTCCGGCCGGGAACCATGGAACGCCTGGGTTTCGGATATGAGACGGCGGGTACGCTGAATCCGGGGCTGATTTATTGTTCGATTTCCGGATTCGGATCGTCCGGCCCGGACGCATCGAGGCCCGGCTACGATCTGATCATCCAGGGCGAATCTGGATTCATGGACATCACCGGCGAAGCCGACGGTCCGCCGACAAAAGCCGGAACCTCCGTTGCCGATCTCGTGACGGGCGTGATGGCAAGCCAGGGTATCACGCTTGCGCTGCTTGCAAGAGAAAAAACCGGGCGCGGGCAGAAGGTCGATCTCTCCATGCTTGACGCGATGGCGTCGCTTTTGACATTCAACGCAGGCATTTACTTCACTACGGGCGAGAGCCCGAAGCGGTGCGGAAACGCGCATCCTACCATAGTGCCGTACGAAACCTTTCGCGCCAGTGATGGATGGATCAACATCGCGGTGGCAAATGACGGATTGTGGGAAAAGTTCTGCGCGGCGTGCGGTGAGGCGGGTTTGTTGGAAGACTCGCGCTTTCGCTCCGCCGCCGGCCGCGTTCATTATCGCGAAGAACTGGTGCCGGCGATCGCACGGATGATCGCAGAAAAACCGCGCGCGCATTGGGTACGGCTGCTCGATACCGTTGGCGTGCCGTGCGGAGAGATCCGGACGGTCGGGGAAGTCTGCGCCGGCGATCAGCTTGTAACCCGCGGGATGATTGCCGAGATGCCGCATCCGACGGCGGGAACCGTCAAAAACATCGACACCCCGATACGTCTCAGCGACACGCCGGGCGGCGCGGGAACGGCTCCGCCTTTGCTTGGCGAGCACACGCATGAAATTCTGACCGCGATCGCCGGATTAGGCGAGGAAGAGATCGACGATCTGGAGCGGGCAGGCATCATCCGGAGACGCGCACAAGGCGACGATGCTTGACAAGACTGCGGGTAGTGTCTAGCCTGCGCAAACCTAAAACAGGAAACCGCGCCCATGAGCGCAGTGCTTCAGCCTACCGGAGGAGTTGCAATAGATCCTGCCGCTGCCAGCGAATGGCTGCTTGAAGTCGAGGATCTGCACGTTCATTTCGTGACCACGCGCGGCGTGGTGCGCGCGGTCGAGGGCATTTCCTACAAGGTCAAGGCCGGCGAAGTCGTCGCCTTGGTCGGCGAGTCGGGCTGTGGCAAGTCGGTATCATCGCTGGCCATCATGCGCCTGCTGGCAAAACCCGCCGGGCGCATCGTGAATGGCCGCATCCTGTTCGAAGGTCGTGACCTGCTCAAGCTATCCGAAGAAGAGATGCGCGAGGTTCGCGGCCGTGATATCGCGATGATCTTCCAGGAGCCGATGACCTCGCTCAACCCGGTGCTCACCATCGGCTTCCAGATCATGGAGCCGCTGCTGATCCATCTCGGTATGAACGAGGAGACCGCGCGCGGCCGCGCGGTGGAGCTCCTGAAAATGGTGGGCATTCCCGATCCCGAGCGCCGGCTCGACCAGTATCCGCACCAGTTCTCGGGCGGCATGCGTCAGCGCGTGATGATCGCGATCGGCCTGGCGTGCAATCCCAAGCTCCTCATTGCCGACGAGCCGACCACCGCGCTCGACGTGACGATCCAGGCGCAGATCCTGAAGCTCATGAAGGATCTGTCGCGCGATCTCGGCATCGCGCTGGTGATAATCACACACAATCTCGGCGTTGTCGCACGCTATGCCGACCGCGTGAACGTGATGTATGCCGCACGCATGGCGGAGCAGGGCAGCGCCGCCGACGTGTTCGCGAAGCCGCTGCATCCGTATACCGCGGGGCTCCTGCGCTCGGTGCCGCGCCTCGACCAGCCTCGCGGCCGCAAGCTCGAAACCATCGACGGCCTGCCGCCCAATCTGCTCGATGCTCCGCCCGGCTGTCGCTTTGCGCCGCGCTGTCCGGCAAGACAGGACGCATGCGTGAGCGCGCTGCCCGAACTGGAACTTGTCGCACCACACCGCTATTCGGCATGCATCCGCGCCAGGGAACTGGCCGAGGTCGGCCCGACCGGCCTCGGTCTGCAGAACGCCACGCTCGAGCCGCCCCGGCACAAGGCGCTTGACCGCGGCGAGCCGCTGCTCCAGGTGCGTGGCCTCAAGACCCATTTCGAGGTGTCAGCCGGATTCAGGAAGCACGCCACCGTGCGCGCGGTCGATGGTCTTTCGTTCGATATATTTCGCGGCGAGACGGTGGGCCTGGTCGGCGAGTCGGGCTGCGGCAAGACCACGGTCGGGCGCACGCTGCTCAGGCTGGAGAGCGCGACCGATGGAAAGGTCATGTTCGACGGAAAGGACGTCACCTTCATTTCCGGCGATCCGCTCAAGAGTTACCGACGGCAGATCCAGGTGATTTTCCAGGATCCCTACAGCTCGTTGAATCCCCGCATGACCATCGGCCAGATCATCGCCGAGCCGATGCTGGTCTACAAACTGCAGCCCAGCCGCGCTTCCGCCAAAGCCAAAGTTGCGGAACTGCTGACCCAGGTCGGGCTGTTCGAATACATGGCCGAACGCTACCCGCACGAATTATCGGGTGGGCAGCGCCAGCGCGTCGGCATCGCGCGCGCACTGGCGCTGCAGCCCTCCTTCATTGTTTGCGACGAACCGGTATCCGCGCTCGATGTGTCGATCCAGGCGCAAATCATCAATCTGCTCGAAGACCTGCAACAGAAGTTCGGGCTCACTTATCTGTTCATCGCCCATGATCTGGCGGTGGTGCGTCACATCTCGGACCGCGTCATCGTCATGTATCTCGGCAAGGTGATGGAAATCGCCGACCGGGACGCGTTGTACGCCGATCCGTTGCATCCCTACACGCAGGCCCTGCTCGATGCGGTGCCGGTTCCCGACCCGGCGCTGGAGGCGAGCCGCAACTACCGGGTGCTCGGCGGAGAAGTGCCCAGCCCGCTCAATCCGCCGCGCGGCTGCGTGTTTCATACACGGTGCCCGCTCGCGGACGATGAGTGTAAAATGAAGGTTCCCGAATTGCGGCAAGTGCGGCCAAAGCACTACGCCGCGTGCATCAAGCTTTGATCAGCAGACGGGAATAAACCAATTATAGGAGGAGACACCATGAAGTTCACTGCCGTATTGCTAAGTCTCGCCGCATTGCTCGCGGCAGCGGGGGGCGCCCAGGCGGAATCGCCCAAGTCGGGGGGGCTGCTCAGGTTCGCAGTGAGCGCGGAGCCGCCCAATTATGACTGCCACGCCAATTCGTCGTTCGCCTTCATTCATCCGGTGCGACCGCACTACTCGACGCTGCTCAAGTTCGACGCCGCAAAATATCCGGCGATCAAGGGCGATCTCGCCCAGTCCTGGACAGTGTCGAAAGACGGACTGACCTATACCTTCAAGCTGCGCAAGGGCGTCAAGTTCCATGACGGATCGGCGCTGACTTCGGAAGACATCAAGGCGACCTACGATCGCATCCGCAAACCGCCGCCGGGGGTGAAATCACTGCGCGAAGCGAGCTATGAGGACATTTCCGCCATTGAAACCCCCGACCCGCTGACCGTGGTGATCAGGCTCAGGAAACCCAATGCCTCGATGCTGAGCAACTTTGCCTCGCCCTGGGATTGCGTCTACAGCGCCGCGAAGCTCAAGCAGGATCCGCGCTGGCCGGAGCGCAACATCATGGGTACCGGGCCTTTCACGTTCGTCGAGCATGTCGCCGGTTCGCACTGGCTGGGGCGCAAGTTCAAGGACTATTACGAGAAAGACAAGCCCTATCTCGATGGCTACATGGCGATCTTTATCAGCGGCGCGCCGATGGTGAATGCGCTGGCCGCAGGCGAGGTGCTCGCCGAATTCCGCGGCCACTCGCCGGCGGACCGCGACCGTCTCGTCAAGACGCTCGGCGACAGGGCGGTCGTCCAGGAATCG
>JAIESJ010000230.1 GCA_019746155.1 Burkholderiales bacterium | reverse complement strand
GATACGCAGCGCAAAACCCTTGAGTTCTCGGTCGCGCAAAAAGCATTGCCCCGAGGCCGGGAGTATGGCTTTATCCGCCACCGTTTTGGTGAGTTTGACCGACTGATTGGCGGGCAATGTAGACGCCATGTAGACACTCCGTTTCAAACAGTGAACAACTGAATCGAACGGAGTATAGCGCCTTCCCTTTATGAAACAATAAGTTTTAAACAAGCTCAAACATTAGCAAAGTCTAACAAACACCGCTGATCCGGGTTCGTAATCAGTAGGTCGGTGGTTCGAATCCACTCAACAGCACCAAAGAATCAACGGCTTAGAGAAGTCATTTCTAAGCCGTTTTTTCTTTCATGCGGATAGATTGAGGCGACGCAGGCTTCAGTCGAGATGGATGCCCGACTGCCTGATCACTTGCGCCCAGCGCGCGAGTTCCTTTTTGATGTGCGCGGTGAATTCCGCGGGCGTGCTGCCCACGGGGATGATCGCTTCGTCGTTCAGGCGGCCGGTGATATCGGGCGAGTGGACGATGGCGATGACATCCGTGCTCAGTCTGTCGATCGCTACTTTCGGCGTGCCGGCGGGAGCGACGATGCCGTACCATGAGCCGGTTTCATAGCCGGGCACGCCCGCTTCCGCCACGGTCGGTATGTCGGGGATTGCCGGAGAGCGTTTGGCGCCGGTCATGGCGATGGCGCGCAGCTTGCCCGCCTTGACCTGCGGCAGCATGGCGACCGCGCTGCTGAACATCAATTGCACTTCGCCGCTGAGAAGCTCGGTCAGCGCCGGCGACAATCCTTTGTACGGGATATGAACGAAGCGGGTGCCGGTCATCATTCTGAACAGTTCCACCGCCATGTGCGATGAGCCGCCCGCGCCGTTGGAGGCGTAGTTGATCTGGCCCGGCTTCGCTTTGGCGAGCGCGATCAGTTCTTTCACGGATTGGACCGGCAGCGACGGGTGCACCACCACCAGCAGCGGCGCGGAGGCGATGAGACTCACCGCGTCGAAGTCCCGGACCGGATCGTAGCTCAGTTTCTTGCGCAGATTGGGGTTGATGCCGTGGGTCGCGACGCCGGCGAGGAAGAGGGTGTAGCCGTCTGCGGGAGACCTGGCCGCGGCTTCCGCGCCTATGGCGCCGCCCGCGCCGGGCCGGTTGTCGATGATCACCTGTTGCCCGGTGGCCGCGGCGAGTTTCTGCCCGATCAGCCGCGCGATGGTGTCGTTGCCGCCGCCCGGCGTAAAAGGAACGATGAGGCGGATCGGCCTGGCCGGGTACGTCTGCGCGAATGCCGTGGCGGGCCATGATGCCAGCAACAGGAGCGCGAGCGCGGTTTTTTTCATAACACCCCCGAAATTCCTCCATCGAGATTGATGCTGCTGCCGGTCACGTAGCTGGCCGCATCCGAGGCGAGGAACGCAATGACGTTGGCGACCTCCTCGGCCTCACCGACGCGCCCGAGCGGGACATCTTTGGCCATTTGCGAGTAATACTGGTCGGCGCTGATGCCTTCCTTTGTATAGCGCCGCTCGTGCTGCCCGGATTTGATCTTGCCGATGCACACGGTATTCACCAGGATGTTGTCGGCCGCAAATTCTTTCGACAACGCCTTGGTCAGCGCGAGCCCCGCTGCGCGCGATACCGAGGTGGGCATGGACTGCGCGCCCGGCTGCTTGGCGCTCGAGATCGTGATGTTGATGATGCGGCCGCCGCCTTGTTTTTTCATATGAGGAACCGCCAGCCGCGTGCAGCGGATCGCGCCGAACAGCTTCAACTCGAGATCCGCGCTCCAGGCGGCGTCGTCGACTTCGAGAAACCTGCCGCGCGCCGAAGTGCCCGCGTTATTGACGAGGATGTCGATCCGGCCGAAGCGTTCAACCACGGCATTGATAAAGCGCTCGACGTCGGCGGCCTTGCTGATGTCGGCCACCACCGCCAGCGCTTCGGCGCCGGTTTTTTTGATCTCGTCCGCAGTCTTGTCCAGCAGTGCCGCGCGCCGGGCGCAGATCGCGACCCTCGCGCCTTCCTGCGCCAGCTTGAGCGCCGTTGCCCTGCCGATGCCTTCCGTGCCGCCGGTGACGACGGCGACCTTGCCTTTCAATCCCAGTGCCATGGGTTTTTCCTCAAAAAGCTTTATGTTGGCTTGATGGCCCATCCGCCGGTATTTATATAACTCATTGATTATAAACAATATTTATTATGAGAGTGGGAGGCGGTCTTGAGCCGATTCCAGTTTTGTTTACGTGTATTTCCCGGCTTGCGTGCCAGCGTTGATTGTAACGCGAATCGGGCGGCTTCTTCGGCGCTGCAGGCCGGTTTTGCGGGCGCGAATGATGGCCTTACCGGCCGCGTCAAAACGGCGTAGCATGTATCCGTGATGCAACGTCGCAGATGCCTCTCGACGGTCCGCGGCAGCGAGAGCCCGGGTGTGCGACGGTTGCAGATGAGGAGCCGGCATGGACAGATGGGTGCTACAGCAGGCGGCGGGTGTCAAACGCGGTTTGCGCTCATTGGCGGTTGCATTTTTTTCCTGCGCCATTTTCGGGGGGTTGCAAGCGCCGTCTTTTGCGCAGAACGCCGCGCCCAACCCGCCGGCTGCGCGCAACCGGCAGGAAATGACGGTCGACGCGCTTTCCGTGGTGAAAGTGCGCAGCAAAGTAATTCCCAACGCACGCAGTTCGACCACGCTTGGACAGCAGCGCGAGGGCACGGGGGTGGTCATCGACACCCAGGGCCTGGTAATGACCATCGGCTATCTCATCATCGAGGCCGAGAACGTCGAATTGTCCACGGCGGACGGCAAGGTTTTCCCGGCGACGGTCGTGGGTTACGACAATACGACAGGCCTGGGGCTGGTCAAGGCATTGACGCCGCTGCCCATCAAGCCGGTCGATATCGGCCAGTCCGATAACGCCAGGGAACGCGAGCTGGTGCTGATTGTCGGCTTCGACGGCGTGGCGCCGGCTTATATCGTCTCAAAACGCCCTTTCGTCGGCTATTGGGAATATCTGCTCGAAGAAGCGATCTACACGGCGCCGGCGACGGTCAACTGGCAGGGTGCGGCGCTGCTCAACCGCGAGGGCAAGCTGCTCGGCATCGGCTCGCTGGTGGTCGGCGACGCCATGGGCACGAGTACCAATGTTTCCGGCAACATGTTCGTGCCGATCGATATCATCAAGCCCGTGCTGGGGGACTTCATCGCCAACGGCAAGTCGACCTCCCGGCCGCGGCCGTGGATCGGCATCAACACCCGGGAAGTGCAGGGCAATCTGATCGTGACGCGCATATCGCCGGAGAGCCCGGCCGAAGACGCCGGGCTCAGGGCTGGCGATATCATCGTCGGCATCGGCGGGCAGCCGATCAAGGGCCAGGCCGATTTCTACACCAAGCTGTGGGCGAGCGGCGAGGCGGGTGTGGAGATCCCGGTCGATGTGCTCAAGGGCAACCGCGTCGAGAACTACAAGGTCAAGTCGATCGACCGCAATCAGTACTTCCGGCCGAAGCCGGTGTATTAGAACATTCTCATTCCGAGCCGCCGTATTCCTGCGGCACCGCCATGCCCAGCACGCCGATTTCGGCCAGCCGCTGCAGGTTTTCCGCGGGCCAGGTGCCGTCGAGGTATTTGATCGCGCACGGCGCGAATTCCTTCTGGCACACGCGGCGTACGGTATCGACAAAGGCGCGCTGCTCGTCTGAGATCTTAAAGTCCATAAAACCCGTGAATGGTAAATGGTGAATGGTGAAAGGCAGGAGACCCGACGAAACAGCCGGACTATTTACCTTTCACGATTCACTTTTTACCGGTTTCAATGCCAATACGGCGGATAGCCGGAATTTCCGTCCTCGGCGTCAAGCAGGCGCCGCAGCGCATGCCATTCGAGCACGCCGTAAGGCCGGCGCGTGCCGGGCTGGTACAGGTGCGCCGTATGCTCGAGCACTTCCTGCGGCGGCAGCGTGAGCCCGGTGCGCGCGGCCATGGCGTCGACCTGCGCGCGGCAGGAGAGTTCCAGCTGATACATGGTGTTGAACGCCTGCTGGATGGTGGCGCCGCAGGTGAGCAGTCCGTGGTTGCGCAAAATCATCGCATCGTGGGCACCGAGATCGCGCGTGAGGCGCTCGCGCTCTTCGAGATTGACCGCCGGGCCTTCGTAGTCGTGATAGCCGATGTGGCCGACAAAGCGCATCGCGGTCTGGGTCATGGGCAGCAGGCCGCATTTCATCGAGGATACCGCCATGCCGGCGCGCGTGTGGGTATGAATCACGCACTTCACTTCCGGGCGCGCCTTGTGGATCGCGCCGTGGATCACGTAGCCCGATTTGTTGATGCCGTAGTCGGTCTCGGGTTTCCAGAGAATGTTGCCCTCGACGTCGATCTTGACCAGGCTGGACGCGGTGATTTCCCTGTAGAGCAGGCCGTAGAGATTGATGAGCAGATGATCATCGGCTCCGGGGATGCGCGCGGTGATGTGGTTGTAGATGAGATCCGTCATGCCGAACTTGTCCATCAGGCGGTAGCATGCTGCGAGATCGACGCGCGTTTGCCATTCCTCGGCGCTGACTTTGTCGCGCACGCTCTCGAACCGGGTTGAATAATTTTGCCCCATCGGGTGTCTCCAGACCTGAAAAAGGGGAATGGCCGGCACTGAAAGCCGGTTTGCCGCGTTTTTAACCGCAAGTATAGGCCGCAAGCGGAACGCACATCAAACTGTAACTCGATTTGAGTCCACAATTTGACGCATCCCGGCCTGTATCTTAAACTTCCCCCCCTTTACTTGAAACATCGTTCAGCTCGACGAGGAATTCCATGGATCAATCCCAAGCCAACGCGAAAATCACCGGCCAGGAACACTGGACCAAAAAGGGGGATATCAGGCTCTTTTTATGGGAGAAATTCGCCGGCAGCCCGGAGCGAAAAAAAGGCACCGTGCTGTTCGTGCACGGCTCGTCGATGGCTTCGCAGCCCACTTTCGATCTTCAGGTGCCGGGGCGGCCGTATTCGTCGGCCATGGATTTTTTCGCGGAACTCGGCTACGACACCTGGTGCGTTGACATGGAGGGCTACGGGCGTTCCGACAAGCACCGCGACATCAAGTATGACATCGCCAACGGCGCCGACGATCTGGCCGCGGCGTCCGACTACATCATGAAGACCCGCGGTGTGAAGCAGCTTCTGGTGTATGGCATTTCGTCGGGCGCGCTGCGTGCGGCGTTGTTCGCACAGCGCCATCCCGAGCGCGTTCAGCGGCTTGCGCTTGACGCCTTCGTGTGGACCGGCGAGGGCAGCCCGACGCTCGAGGAGCGGCGCAAGAAGCTGCCGCAATGGCAAAGCATGAACCGCCGCCCGATCGACCGCGCTTTCGTGCACAGCATTTTCAACCGCGATCACCCGGGCTGTGCCGAGGAAAAAGTGATCGAGGCCTTCGCCGACGCGATTCTCGCGCTTGATGATTCGGTGCCGACGGGCACCTACGTCGACATGTGCTCCAGGCTGCCGGTGGTCGATCCGCAGAGAATCACCGTGCCCACCGTCATCATGCGCGGCGAGTTCGACGGCATCGCCGGCTTTGACGATCTGCTCGAGTTTTTCAGACGCCTGCCGAACCCCGACAAGCAGTTTTCGGTAATGGCCGGCATCTCGCACGCCAGCTTCCAGCAGATCAATTATCTGATGGTGTACCATATCCTGTATTCGTTTTTTGCCCAGCCCGAGCCCGTTTATCGCGGATAAAGAGAGCGATCGACGAGCGAGCCGGTTTTCTTGTTTCGCATCAATCATAAAGACGAGGAGAGAAAATGAAATTTCAAAGACTTATCGGCACTGCAGCTTCAATGGTCGTGGCGCTCTGCCTGACGGGCGGTGCGGCTGCCCAGAACTGGCCTACCAAACCGGTGCGTGTCATCGTGCCCTTTGGCGCCGGTGGCGGCACCGACATCCAGGGACGCCTGCTCGCAAAAAAATTCTATGAAAGCATGGGGCAGACTTTCGTCGTCGACAATCGCCCGGGCGCGGCCGGATTGATCGGCGCGGACCTCGCGGCCAAGTCGCCGCCCGATGGCGGCACCATTCTTTTTACGACGGCCTCGCTGGCGGTCAACATCACGCTCTACGGCAAACGCCTGACTTTCGATCCGTTCAAGGACTTGGCTCCAATCAGCTGGATTTCCTCAGTGCCGCTGGTGCTGGTGGCGCACCCCAGCGTGCCGGCGAAGAATGTCAAGGAGCTCATTGCCCTTGCCAAGAAAAGCGGAAAGATGAACGCGGGATCCAACGGCAGCGGCACCACCAGCCATCTGTCGATCGAAATGCTGAAGCAATTCGCCGGAGTCAATGTAACGCACATTCCGTATAAAGGCGGTGGTCCGGCGATCGCGGCCCTGGTGAGTGGCGAAGTCGATTTCGAATTTGCCACAGTGCTCGCCGCGCAGCCTTTCATCAAGACGGGCAAGGTCAAGGCGTTTGCGGTGACGACGGCCAAGAAATCGAGCGCGTCCCCCGACCTGCCGACGATGGCATCTATTTACCCCGAGTTCGTGTCGGACAACTGGTATGCGATGTTCTTCCCGGCGGGCACGCCCAGGGAAATCGTCGCCAAAATGAACGCTGAAATACTGAAAGCGCTCAAGTCCCCGGACGTGCAGTCGTTCATGTCGAAAGAGGGTGCCGATCCGGTCGGCAGCACACCGGAAGAACTGACGGCGTATTTCAAGCAAGAGGTTGCCAAATACGCGAAAGTCATCAAGGCCGGCAATATCACGGTCGAATAACTTCCTGCAGTTGCTCTCCGTCCGGGACGCCCCGCTGAGCCGGGGCGTTTTTCTGCTGAAGTCTGCCCTGGCTGGGATAGAATTGCGAAGCGCACCCTCGGGTCGCGCACGGTAAAGGGGGGACACGCATGCCGGAATTCGATGCCGCGACGCTGGCGTGGCAGGACCAGTACAAGCTGATGATAGGCACGGTCACGCCGCGGCCGATCGCTCTGGTGACCACGCTGGGGCAAAGCGGCCCCAACGCCGCGCCGTTCAGTTTTTTCAACTGCATCGGCGCGCCGCCGCCGATGGTGATGTTCTCGGTCGGCGACAAGGAGTCGGGCGCCAAGGACACGGTGCAGAACATCCGTGAAACGCCCGAGTTCGTGGTGCACATCGTGAGCGATGCGATCAAGGACAGGATGAACGTGTGCGCCGTCGATTATCCGCGCGGCGTCAACGAACTCGCCGAAGCGGGCTTTACCGCTGTGCCGTCGCGCAAAGTGCGCCCGCCGCGCATCGCGGAGGCGCCGGTCGCGCTTGAATGCAGGCTGATGCAGATGCTGGAACTCGGCCGGAAGCCCTATCACCTCGTGATCGGCGAAGTGGTCTATTTTCATTACCACGAGGGCATCGTCAATGAGCGTTTCCACGTCGATGTCGGCCGCATCAACCCGATTGGACGCCTCGCCGGCAAGGGCGGCTACACGCGCATCACCGACCGTTTCGAGATGCCGCGCATTACGCCTGGCGGCGCGGGTAAAGGAGACTGATAAGCGGGCGAGGGTCGTGAAATCCGCGGACATCAAGGCGGAGTAAAGGCTAAAAAGCCTGGACGCAAAGGACAGGAATCGGTCATGTCATCGGATCCGGATATCGCAGTGATTGCGCACGTAATCCAGCTCGCGGTGGCGCCGGTATTCCTGCTGACGGGTGTCGGCGCGCTGCTGTCGGTGATGACCAACCGCCTTGGCCGCGTCATCGACCGTGCGCGGGTACTGGAAGCGCAGTTCGCAACAAAGGGGTCACATCTTGTTCGCAACAAAGGGGTCACGCAACAAAGGGGTCACATCTTGTAATATGCGCAACAAAGGGGTCATGCGCAACAAAGGGGTCACATCTTGTAATATGACATTCAAGTTCGTGTTTGGTGGCTAGCGCAACAAAGGGGTCACATCTTGTAATATGAC
>JAIESJ010000177.1 GCA_019746155.1 Burkholderiales bacterium | reverse complement strand
AGACGTTTTTTTTGAGCAGCAGGAAGATCCGCGCCAGCGCGACCGCATCGTCATTTCGATCAATATGGATCACGATCTGAGCGCCATTGACGCGGAGGCGATCACGGCAGCGGTGACTTCGGGCGGCGTTGTCAGCCGAATGAAACTCGGATCCGCAGTGGACATTCGAATCGCCAAGGCGCGGGCACTTTTGCCGGCGCAAAAATCCGACATGGCGCGAAGTGATCACGGCCGCGAAGAGCCAAACTCATTAATCTGATCTCAATATTGGAATGATTTTTGCTTATCCACATCCGGGTAAAGGCAACAAAGGGCGGGGTTGGTTATCAAACGAGAGCGCTGGCCACGCGAATATAACTCATTGAAGAGGTTATGATAATGGTAGTACGGCAGACGCTATTCCTGATGTTGTGCGGGATCCTGACAGCTTTCTCTGCGGCTGCTGGGGGACAAGATTTTCCGTCCAAACCGGTGCGCATCATCGTGTCGTTTCCGCCGGGAGCCGGCCCCGATATCGTCGCACGGACTGTCGGCCAGAAACTCGCCGAGCGCTGGAGACAGCAGATCGTGGTGGACAATCGGCCCGGCGGGGGTGGCAATATTGCTACCGAGCTTGGCGCGAAAGCTACCCCGGACGGCTACGCGCTTATCCTGGTGTCGAACCACTTCACGATCAATCCCAGCCTGTTCCGGAAAGTTCCTTACGATCCGGTGCGGGATTTTGTTCCGGTAACGCTGGCTACCTTTACGCCGAATATCCTGGTAGTCCATCCGTCGTTGCCGGTGAAATCGGTCAAGGACCTGATCGTGCTTGCGAAATCCAGACCCGGACAGATCAATTTCTCCTCAGGAGGCAACGGCAGCGTCGGGCACCTGGCGGCTGAAATGTTCAATACCGCCGCCAAAATCGAGATGGTGCATATTCCGTACAAAGGCCCGATAGCGGCCATCACCGCGTTGTTGAACGGGGAGGCCTCTGTAGGTTTTCTTCTTGCAGCAGCGGCATTGCCGCATGTCAAGGCGGGCAAGTTGCGCGCGCTCGCGGTAACAGGCAAGAACCGCTCGCCCGCTGTACCAGCCTTGCCGACAGTTTCCGAGGCTGGGGTTCCCGGCTACGAGATCGTGGCGTGGCAGGGCCTGTTCGCCCCCGCGGCTACGCCGAGCGCTATCGTGAAGAAAATCAACTCGGATATGGTTGCTGTGCTCAATGTTCCGGAAATCAAGGGGGCGCTGATTGCGCAGGGATTGGAAACGATCGCGAGTACGCCTGATGAGTTTTCGGAATACATCAGGAACGACCTCGTCAAATGGGCCCGGGTTGTCAAGGAGGCGAATGTGCACGTCGATTAAACCGATTCGCTTCATCCTGGGTTTTCCGGCCGGCGGCGGCTCCGACATTCTGGTGCAGGTTATCGGCCGGAAGCTTTCTGATATCTGCTGCCATAATTGACCTGATCAGCGGGCAGGTACAACTGACGTCGGGGTTGCCCGGCTTCGAGGTAACCCCGTGGTTCGGTGTGCTGGTGCCGGCCGGAACGCCAAGCCAGATCGTCAGCAAGCTCAACGTCGAGATCATTAGGGTGCTCAGGGATCCGGCAATCCGTGAGCGCCTGGTAAGCGAAGATTTCGAGGTTATAACCAGCACCCCGGAGCAATTTGCGTCGCACATCCGGTCTGAAACGGTGAAATGGGCCAGAGTAATCAGACTGACGGGAATAAGAGCAGATTGATCTTTTTTTTCTGGTTGCGTCTTTTCGAGCTTAGGGGGGCAGCTCGAAAAGGTGTACCTACGGCTAAAGTCCTTACCTGCATGCTCCGAGTTCTCTAAATGCCTCAAAATCACCCACTCAAGTACACGAAGAGCCTGAATAACCAACAACAGGAGCCGGAATGATAGATCTTTACACCTGGACCACGCCGAACGGCCGCAAGGTCTCGATCATGCTCGAAGAACTGGGCCTGCCGTACAAGGTGCATGCGGTCAACATCGGCCGGGGCGATCAGTTCAAGCCCGAGTTCGTCGCCGTCAGCCCCAACAGCAGGATCCCCGCCATCGTCGATTCCGACGGACCCGATGGCAAGCCGTACGCGATGATGGAATCCGGAGCGATCCTCGTTTACCTCGCCGGCAAGACCGGCAAATTCCTGCCGCAGGCCGTGCGCGGCCGTTACGACGCGCTGCAATGGCTGATGTTCCAGATGGGCGGCGTCGGCCCCATGTTCGGCCAGGCGCACCATTTCCTGCGCTCGGCCAAAGAAGCGGTGCCGTACGCGATCGAGCGCTATATCAGCGAGACGCGGCGGCTCTACGGCGTGCTCAACGATCGCCTCAAGAATCACGAGTATCTGGCGGATGAGTATTCGATTGCCGATATCGCGACCTACCCGTGGGTGGCGCGTTACGAGTGGCACAAGACCAACCTCGACGAATACCCGCACGTGAAGCGCTGGTTCGACAAGATTTCTGCGCGGCCCGCGGTGCGGCGCGGCATGAAAGTGCCGGCCTAACGGCGGTGAAGGGTGAAGGGTGAAGGGTGAAGGGCGACAACTCGAATTGACGAATAAGCCCAGCCGCCGCTTCCAGCGGTCGGCTGGCGTGCAACGTCGGATTACGCGAGAGCTACGGGTTCCATCGATATGGGCAGTTCATCTGAGCCGCGATCCGGCGGCCGAGCTAACCGCCGCGCCGCCTGGGGCGCGTCCGGTTGAGCGACGGGCTGGCGGGCGCATCCAGTTGCAGCTCCAACAGCCGTGAGGTCACGATTGCACCCGTGACCGCTAGACGACCCCGTTTTCTTGAGCAGCTCTGGCGCTTCCACACGTGTCTGCCGCCGGTACTTCCCAAACGAGCTGTCGCTCGGAACGCCAAGCTCTTGCTCAATATTAAGAAAAGCACCCGACAAACACCGTCATCATCGCTGATGGGGAGTGTATCACTTTCCGCTTTTTATCGCGCTCCGCTCAAACCGTCCAGAGTTTGACCGCGCGTGACTTGCGGATTATCGCGTCGCGGGTTGCCAAGGGCAGTTTGCGGGCTCTGGCGGTTGCGACGATCAGGCGATCCGCGGGATCGCCGTGAAAGGACGCCGGAAGGGCGTCAAGGGCAAGAATGATGTCGATGTCGAGCGGAACCACGGAGATCATGCGTTCATCCGATGCTTGAACCAGCCAGTCGGGAAATGGCATGGGTAGTTCGAGCCGGTGCTTGGCATGAAGCACTTGCGCTTCCCACAGACTGATTGCCGAGAGAAACAACTCGCGGCGTTCAGCTTTCCCGTCGAGGGCGGCGCGCTCCACGCGCGACAGCGGCGATCCCGGAGTCAGCCACCATACCCAGATATGAGTGTCGAGCAGGACGCTCAACGCAACGCCTCGAAATCCTCATCGCGAAGCACCGATTCACCGGGTTCGGCGAGCAGGCGCCCACCCAAAGCCCGCAGCCGCTCCCACGGCTTCGCGGATTTGCCGGACGGCGGCGCCGCCGGAGGGCGCAGTTGCGCGACGACCTTGCCGCGGCGCGTGATCGCGACCGGCGTGCCGGTTCTCTCGACGCGGCGAATGATCTCCAGGCAATGCTGTTTGAATTCGGTGACTGAAATGTCCATTTATGGCATTCTAAATGTCCATTTCGTTTTTTTCAAGCTCCGGGTCGTCAGGCCGGGCCAATATACAAGCCCGGATCATGACCCGGGGCGGACGACCGTTGATATGAGTCACCGCGCGCATTGGATGGGGTGCTCACCCGGCGGCAATTTCCCGGAATCCGCCGCGCTCCATTCGGGCTCCAAGACCGTATGGACTTTCATTGCGTACCGCCCGTTACCAGCACCGCCGCACCGGTAATCTCGCCCTCGCGCAGCCGTGTCAGCGCTTCGTTGGCTTGAGCAAGATCGAAAGTCTCGGTCGAGGTGCGCACCGGCACTTGCGGCGCGAGCTTCAGGAATTCCTCGCCGTCGCGGCGCGTGAGATTGGCTACCGAGCGCACTGTGCGTTCGCCCCACAGGATGTCGTAGGAAAACGCCGGGATGTCGCTCATGTGGATGCCGGCGCACACCACCGTGCCGCCTTTGCGCGTGGCGCGCAGCGCCTGCGGGACCAGCGCGCCGACCGGCGCGAAAATGATCGCGGCGTCGAGCGGGCCCGGCGGAATGGCGGTCGAGTCTCCGGCCCATGTTGCGCCGAGTGCGCGCGCAAAGTGCTGTCCTTCGGCGTCACCCGGTCGGGTGAAGGCGTAAATTTCGCGTCCCTGGTGGCGCGCCACTTGCGCGACGATGTGCGCCGCGGCGCCGAAACCGTAGATGCCGAGCCGCTTCGCATCGCCCGCCATGACCAGCGCACGGTAACCGATGAGCCCTGCGCACAGCAGCGGCGCCGCGGCAACGTCGTCATAGGGATCGGGGATGGCGAAGCAATAGTGCTGGTCGGCGAGTGTGTATTCGGCGTAACCGCCGTCGAGGTGATAGCCGGTGAAGCGCGCGTGGTCGCACAGGTTTTCGTGGCCGCTCGCGCAGTAGCTGCAGGTGCCGCAGGTGTGGCCCAGCCACGGTACGCCGACGCGGTCGCCGATCTTGAAGCGCTCGACCGCCGCGCCACGCCCGGTGACGACGCCGACGATTTCATGCCCGGGGATGATTGGCAGCCTGCCGTCGGCGAGATCGCCGTCGACGACGTGCAGATCGGTGCGGCACACGCCGCAGGCGCGGACCCTGATCAGCAACTGATCGGGCGCGGGTTGGGGCGGCGGCAATTCCGCGAGGCGCAACGCCCGCAGCGGTGCGTCGAGCACCATGGCTTTCATATGAATTCGGCCCGGCTAAGGTTTTTGTGTCGAGTGTTCATTTCGCGCGTAGCGCTGCAGAAAGCGGATGATTTCCTGGGTGTTGAGTTCGGGTATGGTGCGCAGTTCGCTCGCGCCGACCACGATGTTGGCCCAGGACATATGCTGCTTCATGCGTTGCACCACCCTCGGCCACTCGCGTGCGGTGTGCCGCCGCGGATCGGGCAGCGCGTGGCACTGCGAGCAGGCGATGCTGAACATCTGCCCCGCGGTCGTCTTGAGTGCCGGGGTTCGGGGGTCGATTTCGGTCTGGCCGTGTTTTTGCAGGTAGCGCGTGAGCGTCGCAACTTCTTCTGCAGACGGTGCTTTGACATCATCCATCATCTCTTTCATGAGCCGGCCCAGGTTGCCCTTGCCCTGCATGCGCCAGACCATGCGCTCCACGGTTTTTTCCCAGTTGGCGGCAGTGTGCATCTGCGGGTTCGGCAGGTAGTGGCACTGCACGCAGTAGTGCGCGGCGAGCCGCGCGCCTTCCGCTTGCGGCTCGGGCAATTGGTCGGGCTCGATCGCGCGCGGCAGGATGCGCTCGAGCATTTTGCCGTGCGGGCTTTGCGACCACAGGTACTTGGCTTTAGCGACTCCCGGTGCTTCGGCCGCGGCCGCGACGGTCGCCAGCGCGGCGGCAAGCACACCAAACCACCCGCGGGTTTTGCTTGGAGCCATCATCGCAATCCTCTCCTGCGCGTCGGGAATCCGGTCGCAGGGCGCGTTCCGGGTCTTTATCATAGCGCAGGCTTCTTGACGGAGGAAATAGCGCAGGCCTTGTCTCGTCAACACGGCGGCAATGACGACCGGCGCGGATTCCGTGCGGACTCTTTTATAACGTATGACCCTTGTCGCCGCTCCGGAACCCGAGCAGCGGCGGCGTGACGTCCTTGCCGAGCGCGATGACCTTGAACAACTCTCCCATCTCGGCGGGGGACAGCAGTTTCTGCGCCTGTGAGGCGAGCGGGGCGTAGTCGCGTACATTTTCGGCGGATACCGCGCCGAGAATATCGGTGATGCCGCAGTTGATCAGAAACTGTGCCTGCGTCGTATAGCCCAGCACGTCGAGGCCGGCGGCAACACCCGCATGCGCGATGGCACTGAAGTCGACGTGGGTGGTGATGTCCTGCAGTCCTGTCAGGCACAGCGGGTCGGCATGTGCGTGGTGGCGGTAATGGCACATCAGCGTGCCGCTGGCGCGCTGCGGGTGATAGTACTCGCGCGCCGGGAAGCCATAGTCGATGAACAGGATGGCGCCGCGCTTGAGGAGGCGCGCGAAGCTTTTCACGAACGCGCGTGCCGCCAGATGGATTTCGGTCTCGTAGTCATCCGGCAGTCCGAGATTTTGGGCGGCGGCCAGCAGCGCGCCATCGGCTTTGCGATAAGCGCGCGCGAAGCATCCGCCGCGCTCTTCCCGGGTGACACCCATTTCCTCGATGACGCCGCCGTGCGTCCGCACGATATGCGCCGGGATCGCGTCGAGCACCTCGTTGCCGATGATGATGCCGCTGAAATCTGCCGGCAGCACGTCGAGCCATCGCGCCTTGTCGGCCTGTCGCGGGGCGCGCGCCGCGATCCGGGTGCGCTGGCGCTCGCGCAGATCGGCGCTGACTTCGAGGATGAAGTAGTGGTCCGGTGCATGGCCCAGCGCGGCCAGCTCGGGGAGCAGGTCGGCGGCGAGCGCGCCGCTGCCGGCGCCGATCTCCAGGATATCGGCAAGCCCGTGACCGGCCAGCTCGGCGAGCTGGCGCGCCAGACAGCGGCCGAACAGCGACGAGAATTCCGGCGCGGTGACAAAATCGCCGTCGCGTCCCAACTTGCGGCTGCCCGCGCTGTAATAGCCCAGGCCCGGCGCATAAAGCGCGAGCTCCATATAGCGCGCGAAACTAATCCAGCCGCCGTGGGCGGCAATTTCCCCGGCAATCAGTTCGGTCAGCCGGTCGCTGACTGCCCGCGCTTCGGGAGGCGGCGACGGCAGGCGGGCGAGATGGGGCGGCATATTCACGCTCCGGATGATGAGGGAATAGGCTAAAATAAACAATATGCTGTGAGCGGCCCGCACGGATTGCCGGTCGCTCATTTACTTTATGCTCCAGAACACCAACCTCGAAGGCAGGGTCGTGCTGATTACCGGCGGCGCCAAGCGCGTCGGCGCGGCGATCTGCCGGCGGCTCCACGCCGCGGGCGCAAACCTGATGGTGCATTACCGCGCGTCGGCAGCCGATGCGCGGGCGCTCAAGTCGGAGCTTGCCGCGCAGCGCGCGGGTTCGGTGGCGCTGGTGCAAGCCGATTTGCTGAAACTCGACGCGCTGTCGAACCTGGTCAAGGCGACGGTGAAGGAGTTCGGGCGGCTCGATGCGCTGGTCAACAATGCGTCGAGTTTTTATCCGACGCCGGTGGGCGAAGTCACCGAAAAGGCGTGGGACGATCTCATGGGCACCAATCTCAAGGCGCCGTTGTTCCTGGCGCAGGCCGCCGCGCGCGAACTCCGGAAAAGCCATGGATGCATCGTCAACATCATCGACATTCACGCCGAGTTACCGATGAAAAATCACGTCGTCTACACCACGGCGAAAGGCGGACTGCTGGCGCTGACGCGTTCCCTGGCGCGCGAACTCGGGCCCGAGGTGCGCGTCAACGGTATCGCCCCCGGCACCATCCTGTGGCCGGACGACGATACGTGGAAGGATGAGGTTTCGCGCCAGCGCATCATCAACCAGACGGCGCTGAAGCGCATCGGCGATCCCGACGATATCGCCAAGGCGGTGGAATTTCTGATCGCCGCCGCGCCTTATGTGACCGGCCAGGTGATCGCGGTCGACGGCGGCAGGAGCGTTAACCTTTAAATTTAGCCACGGAGAGCACGGAGATTACAGCCAAATGCAAAAGAATAAACGCAAAGAACGTGAAGGAAAATGTCACAAGAACACTGGGTTTGCTTGGCGTTTTGGCGGTTCAGTTTTTCTCTGTGATCTCCGTGCTCTCTGTGGCTAAGAGTTTTCGGACTGTACATGAACGCGCCTGAATCCAGAATCGTCCAGAAACAGCAGTACGAAGCGAACAAGCTCACCAAGCGCCTGCGCCGTCAGGCAGGGC
>JAIESJ010000028.1 GCA_019746155.1 Burkholderiales bacterium | reverse complement strand
GAGCGGTGGCGCCACCAGCATCAGCAGCACCACGCCGACAGTACCGGCGATGAAAGAAGCGATCGCCGCGATGCCGAGCGCGGCACCGGCGCGCCCCTTCTTCGCCATCTGATAGCCGTCGAGACAGGTGACGACCGAGGCGGATTCGCCGGGCACGTTGAGCAGAATCGAAGTCGTCGAGCCGCCGTACTTGGCGCCGTAGTAGATGCCCGCCAGCATGATGACGGCCCCGGTCGGATTCATCTGGAAAGTGAGCGGCAGCAGCATGGCGATCGTCGCCGGCGGGCCCAGTCCCGGCATCACGCCGATCACGGTGCCCAGAAACACGCCGACGAAGCACCACAGCAGGTTGATCGGCGTCAACGCAACAGCGAAACCGTGAAGCAGATTGCCGATGATTTCCATGCGGTAAGCCGCCTAGAAGCCGAGCACGCCCACCGGCAGACTCACATTGAGCGCCAGCGGAAACAGCAGATAGAAACCCAGCGCCCCCCCGGCCGCAATCACCAGCGCCTGCCGCAGCGGCCGCCGGTACATGACGGCGACGACGAACAGGGTAAGCAGACTGAAACTCAGGAAGAATCCCAGCACCTTGAGCAGCGCGATGCTGACCGCGAATGCCGACCACATGAGGAGCGCGCGTCCGGTCCCCTGCCAATCGACGGGCCGCGCGGTTTTCCCGGCGCCGCGGCGCAACAGGTTGCCGCCTATCAGCAGCAATGCCAGCACGACCATTATGACGCCGTACCAGAGCGGGAAAAAGCCGGGGCCCGGCCCGTCGGCGCCAAGATATTCCCAGCGCCGCGCTTCGGCGATGATATAGAGGCCGAGCGCCGCCAGCACAACGCCGGAAATGACGTCACCGCGGCTGAATCGTGACTCCTCCATGAGCCCCACTCGGGTATTTGTCGTTACTGATCGGCCACGACATATATTCATCCCGCCAGAACCCCGGCAGGATGAACGAGTTTAACAGAACCGCACTGCCGGTTCACCGCAAGCCGGCAGCGTGCGCTTTATTTTTCCGGCGGTGCAGGCTTCTTGTAGCGGCCGACCGGCACGATCTCGGCGGTGGTGCCGCCCGGCGCGCGGAACTTCACCGGGATCACGCCTGGTAGAACTCGGTGGTTTTTTCGAGATCCTCGACCTTGAGCGCGAGATGCACGATGCGGTTCATAGGAAATCCGTGAATGGTAAGAAGTGAATCGTTAGCGGTGAGCGGTGAGAGGAAAAAACCTCGATTGCGCCACTGTTCCGCTTACCGCTCACTGCTCACCATTTTAATCGTCGAACTCATAACCGGCTGCGGCCAGAACCGGCCGCGCCGCGGGCCCGGTGAGCCGCGCGATGAAATCCTTCGCAGCCTCCGGATTAGCGGCCCGCGACACCAGTCCCACCGAATAGACTGTCTTCATCTGCAGCGCTTCGGGCAACGGCCCGGCCAGTGTGACACCTTTGTTGGGCAGGATTTCGGTGATCTGGGTGATCCCCATTTCGTTGTGGCCGCCGCTCGCCGCAAGCCAGCGCATGGCCGCATAGCCGTTGGGAAAATAGTGCATTCTGGGCATTATCTGATCGGCGATACCCAGCCGCCCGATGAGATTGATGACCACCTTGCCGGCGGTGGCGACCGCCGGATCGGGACAGGCGATTCTGGTTGCGGCCAGCATGTTGGCGCGCAACACGTCGGCGTTCGAAACATCGGGCAGCGGCGTGCCAGCGCGCACCGCAACGCCGGTGCCGACTCTGCCCAGATCGATGCGCGAGCCCGGCACCACAAAACCGCCGGCGATGAGACCGTCGACCAGCGCGGCGGTAAGGATGACCATGTCGACCGGCTCGCCGGCGACCACTTTCTCCTTCATCGCACCGACGGCGCTGAATTCCGCGCTGATTTCATGTCCCGTGTCGCGCTGGAAATCAGCGGCGATCTTTTCCACTACCGCTTGCGCGGCGCCGCCGCTCAGGATGCGTATTGTCGCCATTTGCCCTCCAATATTTCGGGCCGGATTCTAGCACATGCCGTTTGCGCTGCCCCGCAGCATTTTCATTCTGCTTTTCGCTCGTTCGCAATACGGTTTAATATACCCGTCAATGTTCCGGCTCATGGCTTACGGTGCACCATCGCAATGCCTTCGCACCGGTAACCGGCAAAAAATGGGGCATGCCCTGAAGCAGTGAAAATGGCCGTTCGTCACTGTTGTCTGTTGCAGCGCGCCTCAGACTGGAAAATGGCACGGAGTTTGCTTAGAGTGTATTGCTTTGTGTATAACCACATCAAACCGGAAATATCTTGAATTCAATTCGTGGAACTGGACTGCAGGAACCCGCAGGAAACACTCGTTTACCTGAAAAAAGATTACGAGCAGTCCAAAACGCTGATCACCGAACTCGGAATGGTGAAATAAGGAGGGAAACATGCCCGGTAAAGTCACCGCAGAACTCGTACGCGATCACGGCAGTCAGTTGCAACGGCTCGACATCGGTCCGCGGCGCGCGGACGAACTCGCGATCGAAGTCGAGCGCCTGAACTCCGCGGTGACCGACGCCGCACAGCGGCTAGACTTCAACGACGAACCCGCAAAATTCTCCGCGCTTCTGCTCGCCGCGGGACAACCGGCCAAGGCAGGCAAATGAGCACCGAACTCGTTCACATGAGCCTGACCGAGGTCGCCGACGCGATCAGGAAAAAGAAAGTCTCGTCGGTGGAAGTCACCCGCGCCTGCATCGAACACGCCGAGCGCGTGCAGCCCAAGCTCAATTGTTTCATCTCGCTCGAGGCCGACGAGGCGCTGCAAGCGGCAAAGAAAGCCGACCAGGCTCTGAAGCGCGGTGTCCGAGCCGGTCCGCTGCACGGCGTGCCGCTCGCGCACAAGGACATGTACTACCGCGCCGGCAAGGTCTCGACCTGCGGCTCGAAAATCCTGCGCGACTATCGGCCCAACGTCACCGGCACGGCGGTCGAGCGGCTCGCCGCCGCGGGCGCAATCTGGCTCGGCAGTCTCAACATGGCGGAATTCGCGGCCAATCCCACCGGACACAACGACCACTGGGGCCACTGCCGCAATCCCTGGAATCCGGCGCACATGACCGGCGGCTCGTCGAGCGGCTCCGGTTCCGCGGTCGGGGCGCGTGCCTGCTACGGATCGCTCGGCTCCGACACCGGCGGCTCGGTGCGGCTGCCCGCCGCGGCGTGCGGCGTCGTCGGGCTCAAACCGACCTACGGCCTCATCAGCCGCTACGGCATCTTGCCGCGTTCCTGGTCGCAGGACACGGTAGGGCCGCTCACGCGCACCGTGCGCGATTGCGCGCGCATGACCCGTGTCATCGCCGGCGCCGACCCCAGGGACCCGACGTGCGCAAACGCGCCGGTGCCGAATTACGAAAAAGAGCTCGAAGGCAGAATCAAAGGCCTCAAAATCGGCGTGCCGACCAACCATTATTACGACGGCGCAACCGATGACGTCAGAAAACGCATGGCGGAGAGTCTCGCCGTATTCAAAGCGCTGGGCGCGCGCATCGTCGAGCTGGCGGTTCCCGATCCGCAAGAGCTTTTTCTGCTGTCCGCAACGGTCTCCCAGTCCGAAGCCGCGGTCATCCACGGCAAGTGGATACGCGAGCGTCCGCAAGATTACTCGCTTTTCGTGCGCAGCCGTATCGAAGCCGGCTTCCACATTCCGGCAACGACCTATCTCGAAGCGCTCAATCTGCGCGCCCATCTGCTCGCGGAATTCATGGCAGCGGTGTATACCAAGGTCGATGTGCTGCACACTCCGGTGATGGTGATGCCGGCGCCGACCATTGCCGAAACCGAGCCCAAAGCCTCGGGCGACGTCACAGGCGTTGTCTCGCGCATCACGCGCAATACCCGCCCCACCAATTATCTGGGGCTTCCCGCGCTGTCGGTGCCCGCCGGATTTTCCGGGAACGGACTGCCGATCGCGTTCCAGCTCATGGGCCGGCCGTTCTCGGAAGCGCTGCTGTTCCGTGCCGCCCACCTCTACCAGCAGGAGACCGATTGGCACACGCATGCGCCGAACCTGTGAGTTATTGATCCGGCCACGAAATGGTGCGCGGGCCGTAGGGCGGGAATCCCTTCCCGCCGGGGCGTCGGCAGAAGCGCGCGGACTCGTTAGTGGCGAAGCCACCCGCTGGCGGGGAGCACACGCAAGCCCCCACTCCCGCAATCGGGCGTTCCGCTAACGTGTCGTGGGAGCATTGCCGACTACCACTACGCACTATTGGGTGGCGCCCTCAATAAAAGGTTTTTTGTGAGCGATAAACTACTTGTATCAGTTGAAGATCTCTCAGTGCGGTTCGTGAGCCGCGAGGCGACCGTGCACGCGGTGAACGGCGTGAGCTTCACGCTTGCCAGGGGAGAAGTGCTGGGCATTCTCGGCGAATCGGGTTCGGGCAAAAGCGTCACGCTGCGCGCGCTGATGCGCTTGCTGCCGCCCGGAAAAACCCGGCTCTCGGGACACGTCGAGATTGCAGGACACGACATCATGGCCATGGATGGCGATTCGCTTGCGCGCCTGCGCGGCCCGACGGTGGCGATGATTTTCCAGGAGCCGATGACTGCGCTCGACCCCGTATTTACCATCGGCCAGCAAATCGTGGAAACCATTGTGCAGCACGAAAACGTCTCCCGCGCCGAAGCCGCGCGGCGGGCTCTCGAACTCCTCGACCTGGTGCAGATTCCGTCGGCGAAGCGCCGCTTCGATGCCTATCCGCATCAGTTGTCCGGCGGCCTGCGGCAGCGCGCAATGATCGCGATCGCCCTCTCCTGCCGTCCCGCGCTGCTGCTTGCCGACGAGCCGACTACGGCGCTCGACGCGACAGTGCAAATCCAGGTGCTTCTCCTGCTGCGCACGCTGCAGCAGGAACTCGGCATGGCCATGATTTTCGTCACCCATGACCTGGGCGTTGCCGTCGAAGTCTCGCACAAGATTGCCGTGATGTACGCCGGTCGTTTCGTGGAAAGCGGTCCGGTGGCGGAAGTCGTGCGTCGCCCGCGCCATCCCTATACCGAAGGTCTGATGGGCTCTACCGTGCACGACGTTCCCAAGGGCACCCGGCTCAATCCGATTCCCGGCTCGCCGCCCAACCTTGCGGCGCTGCCGCCGGGCTGCAGCTTCGCGCCGCGCTGCCCCTATGTCGTTCATCGCTGCGGGGAATCGCTTCCTGAATTGCGCGAGATGGAACACCGCGGACCGTACCCGCACAGCACGCGATGCATACAACCTGAAAAAATCGGACACCGGGGGACCGTCACCGCATGAACACTGCCTTACCCTTGAACCAGATTTCCGCAACCGATGCCGCCGCCGCAATCGCCGCCGGCAAGCTTACTTCCGAAGCCCTGGTCGCAGCCTGTCTTGAACGTATCTCCCAACGCGAGGACGAGGTCCGGGCCTGGGCCTATATCGATCGCGAACTCGCGTTGAAGCAGGCGCGGCAACGCGACAGGGAAACGCCCCGAAGCCGGCTGCACGGCATTCCGGTCGGCGTCAAAGATGTGATCGACACCTGCGACCTGCCGACCGAATACGGCTCGCCGATCTATCGCGGCAACCGCCCGACGTGTGATGCAGCATGTGTGGCGCAGGTGCGCGAAGCCGGCGGCGTGATCCTAGGCAAGACCGTTTCCACCGAATTCGCCACGCGCCATCCGAACAAAACGCGCAATCCGCACCATCTTGCGCACACGCCCGGCGGCTCCTCGAGCGGCTCGGCCGCTGCCGTCGCCGACCGCATGGTGCCGATCGCGTTCGGCACCCAGACCTCTTCATCCATTATCCGTCCCGCCGCATTTTGCGGGGTGATCGGCTACAAGCCGAGCTTCGGTCTCATCAACCGCGCCGGACTCAAGTTCCTGTCGGAGTCGCTCGATACCATAGGCGTACTGACGCGCAGCATACCCGATGCGGCGTTGATCGTTGAAGAGTTGTCCGGCATGCCGTCCACTTCATTCGATCAGGTGAAAAATCTCAAGCCGCGCATCGGCCTGTGCCGCACGCCGTACTGGAACCGGGCTGATGCCGTAAGCCAGGCCAATCTCGAGCGCGCCGCGAGCAAGCTTGCCGCAGCGGGCGCCACTGTCACTGAACTGAATCTCCCCGCAGAATTCGCGGCCCTCGCCGACACCCAGATCGCGGTAAGCGGCTACGAGTTTTCCCGCGCCCTGACCCACGAACGCACGCGCTTCCCGCAATTGATCTCGGCCAGCCTCACCGGCCGCATCGCCGCCGGACTCAAAGTCACGCGCACGCAATACGAAGCCGGGATGGCTCTGGCCGAGCGCTGCCGCGGCCACATCGAGGACGCATTCGGGCATTATGATGTACTGCTAACGCCGAGCGCGCCGGGCGAGGCGCCCGGCCTGGACAACACCGGCGATCCGATTTTCGGCTTGATGTGGACCATGCTGCACCTGCCCTGCCTGACGCTGCCCTGCGGCACCGGGCCCCAAGGTCTGCCGCTCGGCGTACAGGTCGTGGCGCGACGCGGCGGAGATGCCGCTTTGTTCGTCAATGCGGAGTGGATACGACACGCACTGGGTTAAGTTTTTTTCGTGGCCGGGCGCTCGCCGTCCGGCCACGGGTATTTGTCGTCAATCTCGGGAGAACGCCATGAAGTCAACACGATTGAAACTGACGGTAGCATGCATCGGCATGATCGGAGCGCTCGGCGCGCAGGCGGTGTGGGGGCAATCGAAGCCTCTGCGCGTGGGCATGACGTTGAGCGACATTCCCACCACCAGCGGGCAGCCGAACGGCGGATTCGAGGGCTATCGCATGACGGGTTACACCCTGTACGACGCGCTCATCAACTGGAAACTCGATGACGCCAAGGGACCGTCCATCCTCGTGCCGGGACTGGCGACCGAGTGGAAAGTCGATGACAAGGACCACACTAAATGGATTTTCAAGCTGCGCAAGAACGTCAAGTTCCATGACGGCTCGGAGTTTAACGCCGACGCCGTAGTCTGGAACCTCGACAAGCTGTTCAAGAAGGACGCGCCCCAGCACGATGCGCGCCAGACGGCGCAGGTAGCGGCCCGCATCCAGTCGCTTAAATCATGGCGCAAGATCGACGATTACACCGTCGAGCTGACTACGCATACGCCGGACTCGACCTTCCCTTATCAAGTCACTTACGTGCTCTATTCAAGCCCGGCCCAGTATGAAAAGCTCGGACGCGACTGGAATAAGTTCTCGCAGCAGCCCTCGGGCACCGGACCGTTCCGCCTCGAAAAACTCACGCCGCGCGAGCGTGCCGAGCTGGTACGCAACTCGAACTATTGGGATGCCAAGCGCGTGCCCAAGTCGCAGCGCATGATTCTGCTGCCGATTCCGGAAGCGACCACGCGCGCCTCGGCGCTGCTGTCGGGCCAGGTTGACTTCATCGAGGCGCCGCCGCCCGATTTTATCCCGCGCCTCAAATCCCAGGGTTTCCAGATCACGTCCAACGTCTATCCGCACGTCTGGCCGTACTTCATGAGCTTCCGCGAAGGCTCGCCGTGGCGTGACCTCCGCGTGCGCAAGGCGGTCAATCTCGCGATTGACCGTGACGGCATCGTCAAGCTGCTGGGCGGATTCGCACAACCGGCAGTCGGCGCCGTCGATGACTCGAGCCCGTGGTTCGGCAAGCCCGCCTTCCGCATCAAGCACGATCCGGAAGCCGCCAGGAAGCTTCTCGCGGAAGCGGGTTACTCTGCATCCAAGCCGCTGACGCTCAAGGTACTGGTTGCGCCCTCGGGCTCCGGCCAGATGCTGCCCAAGCCCATGAACGAATATATCCAGCAGAACCTCAGGAATGTGGGCATCAACCTTGAACTGGTCAC
>JAIESJ010000224.1 GCA_019746155.1 Burkholderiales bacterium | reverse complement strand
GCGGCTAGCGGGGTTTCTTTTCTGGCTTTGAATAAAGCTTCGCGATGTGGGCGATGATCTGCTGCGCAACGACCTCCTTCGACGCGCGTTCGAGTCTGTGCATGCCGGCATCGTCAAGCAGCGTGACTTCGTTGTCGTCGGCTCCGATGGCATCCTGCACAAGGTTGGCGACCATCAACTGCACTTTTTTCCGCCGCCGCTTCTGGTCGGCGTAGGCATCGAGGTTGCGACTTTCGGCGGCAAATCCGACACAGAACGGCGGCCTGGGGCGCGATGCTACCCAGCCCAGAATGTCCGGATTGGGCACGAGCTTGAGGCTCAACTGCGCCTCGTCGGTTTTCTTGATCTTGTGCTGGCGCGGGTTTTCCACGCGGTAGTCGGCCACCGCGGCGACGCCGATGTAGATGTCCGTGCGCGCCACATGCCGCTTGACCGCATCGAACATCTGCGCAGCTGTTTCGACGCGTGTGATCCTGGCGCCGACCGGCACCGGCAGGCTTACCGGGCCCGAAACCAGGGTGACTTCGGCGCCTGCTCCCAGCGCCGCGCGCGTGATGGCGTAGCCCATTTTGCCCGAGCTCATATTGGTGATGCCGCGCACGGCATCGATGGGCTCGAAAGTCGGCCCGGCGGTGATCAGCACGCGCGCGCCGTTCAGGATTTTGGGCGCCAGAAAAGCGCGTATGGCGTCCGCGATTTCCTGCGCTTCGAGCATGCGGCCCATGCCGACTTCGCCGCAGGCCTGGTCGCCGCTCGCCGGCCCGAGGATGACGATGCCGTCATGCTTGAGCTGGGCGACATTGCGTTGCGTTGCCGCGTTGTCCCACATCTGGCGGTTCATGGCGGGTGCGATCAGCAGCGGGCACTCGCGCGCGAGGCACAGCGTGGACAGCAGATCGTCAGCCAGCCCATGGGCGACTTTGGCCATGAAATCGGCCGTCGCCGGCGCGACCACGATGGCATCCCTGTTGCGCGTCAACTCGATGTGCGCCATGCGGTTGGCGATCCGGGCGTCCCACATATCGGCGAACACCGGGTTGCCCGACAGCGCCTGCAGGGTAGCGGGCGTGATGAAACCGCAGGCGGCCTCGGTCATTACCACCTGCACATCCATGTCGCTCCGGGCCAACTCGCGCACCAGCTCGGCGGACTTGTACGCGGCAATGCCGCCGGTCACGCCAAGCAACACTTTTTTACGTGAAGTATCAGCCACGTAGCATTTTCCGTTGAGGTGAGGCAAGAGTGTAACCGCAAAAGCCGTGAATCGTAAATCGTGAATCGAAAAACCCTGGGCGCCGCGTAAACGCCGCATGCGTATGGGTCGTTAAGGTGTCATCGAATCACGAATCACGAATCACGAATCACTATTCACCATTCACGCCCTATGGCGATTACCGACTGGCCCCTAGATGACAGGCCTCGCGAAAAACTCCTGGCGAAGGGGGCAGAAAGTCTGTCCGATGCCGAGCTGGTGGCGATTTTTCTGCGCACCGGCATCAGGGGCAAGAGCGCGGTTGACCTTGCGCGCGAGGTATTGAAACGCTGCGGGTCGCTGTCCGCCCTGTTCAGCGCGAGCGGCAGGCAGTTGTGCGCGATTCCGGGGCTCGGCGCCGCCAAGTATGTGCAGCTGCAGGCCGTGATCGAGATGGCACAGCGCGCGCTGCGCGAAAAAATCGGCAACGGCGCAGCGCTCAATTCGCCGCACTCGGTGCGCGACTATCTGCGGCTGAAGCTCCAGGGCCGGCCGCACGAGGTGTTTGCCGGTGTTTTCCTCGACGCGCAGAATCGCGTGCTGGCAGTGGAAGAGCTGTTCCGCGGCACGCTCACGCAAACCAGCGTTTATCCCCGCGAAGTGGTAAAGCGCGCGCTGCATCACAACGCGGCAGCCCTGATTTTTGCCCACAACCATCCGTCGGGCGTCGCCGAGCCCAGCAGGGCGGATGAGATGCTCACCAATCAGCTTAAACAGGCGCTGGCGCTCATTGACGTGAAAGTGCTTGACCATTTCGTGGTCGGCGGCGACAGCGCAATGTCTTTTGCCGAGCGTGGATTGTTGTAGCCGATTGTTGTACAAGCGCTTTTTTGGGATGAACGCGGGGGGCTACGGCATGCGCCCGCCGCCGGGGCGCCCCGGCAAGGCTTGAGCAAGCCGCTGAATTTAGTGTATTATCCAAGGCTTTCCGATTCTGGAGTAGTGCCATGGCACGCGTATGTCAAGTCACCGGCAAAAAGCCGATGCTGGGAAACCATGTTTCCCACGCCAACAACAAAACGCGCCGGCGTTTTTTGCCCAACCTGCAGTACCGCCGTTTCTGGGTTGAGAGCGAAAACCGCTGGATCAGCCTGCGCGTGTCGCAGGCCGGGCTTCGCACCATCGACAAGAAAGGCATCGACGTCGTGCTGGAAGAACTGCGCGGGCGCGGCGAACAGGTCTAACGGGGTTAACCATGCGAGAGAAAATCAAGCTCGAATCGAGCGCCGGCACCGGCCATTTCTACACCACCACCAAGAACAAGCGCACCACGCCGGACAAAATGGAAATCAGGAAGTATGACCCGGTGGCGCGCAAGCACGTGATTTACAAGGAAACCAAGATCAAGTGACGGCGGACGGCGAAAGCTGCTCCGCGTTACCTTCGCGCATCCGAACGGACGCAAGGCTTCTTTCTTAAGCAGCCTGTCGCCGCAGCGTCGAGCAACGGCGATCCGTTAACGCCCCCGTTCCGGTGAATGGGGCCGAAGTCCGACAGGCTGCTAGGCGTAGCTGCGCAGGTGGCGGGAGAATTCCTGCAACGGTGCAATTCCGCTCGCTTCGGCGCGCCGGCACCAGTCCTGGAGCTGCTGCAGCAACTGTTCCTTGGACGCGTTCGAGCGCCGCCATACCGCCGCCAACTCCTCGCGCATGGTGTAAATGGTGTTAAGCACCTTGCTGTGGTTGAGCACCTCGTCACGGCGGGCGCGCTCCTTGGCCGGCAGTGCACTGGCATTGCTGTGCAGCCAGCGTTTGAGTGCGGCGAGATCGACGCTTACCGCGCGCGACCTGAGCTCGCGCATTTCGGCGACGCAGGTCTGACGCAGTGATTTGGCGTATTTGGCGAGCACTTCGTAGCGATGCGTGATCACGGCCTGCAGCGTGGCGAGATCGCAGTGTGTCTTGGCGGCGTCGAGTTTGGGCCTGGGCGCGACCTTCTTGATCTGTGCCAGCCCCAGCATTTCGAGAACGCGGATATAGAGCCAGCCGATGTCGAATTCGTACCAGCGGTTGGACAGCCGCGCTGAAGTGGGGTAGGCGTGGTGGTTGTTGTGCAACTCCTCGCCACCGATCAGGATGCCCCACGGCAGAACGTTGGCGCTCGCGTCCTCCGGCTGGAAATTGCGGTAGCCCCAGTAGTGGCCGATGCCGTTGATGACGCCCGCAGCCATGAGCGGGATCCACGCCATCTGCACGGCCCAGATCGTGAGGCCGATGGGGCCGAAAAGAACGATGTTGAGCACCAGCATCGAGCCTATGCCGATGCGGTCATGCCTGTAGACATGGCGTTCAAGCCAATCGTCCGGCGTGCCGTGGCCGTAGCGCTCGAGCGTCTCCTGGTTGCGTCCTTCCTTGCGATAGAGTTCGGCGCCTTCCCACAGCACTTTCCCGATGCCGAAAATCTGCGGGCTGTGCGGGTCCTCCTCGGTTTCGCACTTGGCATGGTGCTTGCGGTGAATCGCCGTCCATTGCTTGGTCAGCATGCCGGTGGTTATCCACAGCCAGAAGCGGAAGAAGTGGCTGGGCAGAGGATGCAGATCCAATGCGCGGTGGGCCTGGTGGCGATGCAAAAAAATGGTGACCGCGGCAATCGTGATGTGGGTGACGACTAAAGCATAGACGACATATCCCCACCACGGCAGATCAAAAACCCCTGTAAACATATAACTTGTAACTCCTTGTATTAACGCAATCCGGTTGGACGGATACAGTCTACCTAAGTTCACTGTTGCAGCAAAGCATTTTCTATGCCTTCGAGAGGCTGTCGTCACCCTGGAACAATTGATGCAACGCCTTGATCAAGTGTGTGAAATGGTGCTTTGTCGCGGGTGCTTCCTATGCCGCGGACGGGAACGGAGACCGTTTCGCCCCTGTAGCCAGGCAGCCTTGAAATAGAGTCCGGAAACAGCGGGTTAAGACGTTCCCGCCGGGGCGTTGCCGGGGCCGAGTAGCCGTACTTCGCGCTGGGGATAGGGAATTTCGATGTTGTGCTTTTTGAATTCGCGCCAGATTTCCTGGTAGAGGTCGGAGCGCAGACCTGACGTGCCTTCCGCCGGATCCTCGATCCAGACACCGAGTTCAAGATCGATGCCGTTGTCGGCGAATTGCAGGATCAGCGCCCCCGGTGCGGGATGCTTCAGAACACGCGGATGGCGCTGCGCCGCATCCACCATGATTTTCATCGCGATGTCGAGATCCGAGCGGTAGCTGATCTGGACGGCCACCGCCACGCGCACGCGGGGATCGGTGTAGGAATGATTGATCACCGTGGAAGTGATGATGGTGTCGTTCGGAATGATGGCTTCCTGGCCGGTCAGGCTGCGCACCACGACATAGCGTGCCGTCATTTTGGTGAGCTGGCCGGTGTGCTGGTCGACCGTGATCAGGTCGCCGATGCTCACCGAGCGGTCCATGAGGATGATGAAGCCACTGATGTAATTGCTGGCGATTTTCTGCAGGCCGAAACCGATGCCGACGCCGAGCATGCCGCCAAATACCGACAGCACGGTGAGATCGATGCCCACCGCCGGCAGCACGAGCATTACCGCTGCCAGGATCAGCAACGCCTGCGTGAGCTTGGAGAACATCACTCGCAGATTGATGTCGAGGCTGGTTGCTCGCATGAGCCGCGTCTCGATGGATCTTCCCAGCCATAGCGCGAGCAGCAGCGTGACCAGCACCGACAGCGCGCCTTGCAGGATCAGCAGCAGGGAAATGCGCTGTTTGCCGAAGCGGAAATCGTAATTGTCGAGCATGCCGACGATTTCGGGCCACAGGCCGGTGATATAGAGCGCAACGCCGAGCCATACCATCCATGCTGTGTAGCGCTCCCATGTGCGCAAGCGGCCGCCCGGCGCGAAAGTATGCCGCAACATGTAGAAGACGATCCGGATCAGCGCCAGGGAAAACAACAGCGGCACGACGATATTGAGCAGATTGACCGGTTGCCAGCGATGCAGGATCGATCTGCCGACGAGGACCAGGATCAGCGCAGACACCGGAAAGATCAAACGCTGGACGCTGCCCACGCCGATCGATAGCGTGCCGTCGGTGTCGGCGCGGCGGATGGCCCGCCGCCGGTAGAGCCGTTGCAGCTGCCACGCCACCGCGAGGCAGAACAATGCGACGCCAAGCTGCCACAGCATCTGGACATGCTGCAGATCGGTGACCAGATCGGCTATTAAGTTGCTCATTCCATTGGGGAATCTATGAATGCGAGCGCTGCGGGGTCGAATTGCGATTGTAGCATGGCGGCGGTTGCCGTCTGTGCCATCGGCCGGCCGGCCCGCGCTCTTTCTGCATTCCGCTCGTTCATCGCCGCGGTTACCCGGAGCCCGGAGCATATGGCGATCGTGTCGGCGGTGATTTCTCTGGCGCGGGCGCTCGATCTGAAGGTGATTGCGGAATCCAACGCGATGATCCGTCCAATATTTTCTTGAACGGCAATTCCCTCCCAAGACGGGGCTAGTTCTCGCGGCACATGACGGCGGCGAAGAAACCGTCGGTAGCGTGCCGGTGCGGCCACAGTTGCAGATAGGGGCCGGTATCGAGGTTGATTTGCTGCTGTTTTAAAATATCGTTGCAATTCAATAACTTAAAATTCTGATGCTGGGCCAGGAAAGCGCCGACGATGTCCTGGTTTTCCTCGGCCAGCAGGCTGCAGGTGGCATAGACCAGGCGCCCGCCGGGCTTGAGCAGCCGTGCGGCGGAACTCAGGATGGCGGCCTGTTTGAGTTTCAAGGCCTCGACCGCCTGCGGGGACTGCCGCCACTTCAGGTCCGGGTTGCGGCGCAGCGTACCCAGTCCGCTGCACGGCGCATCGACCAGCACCCGGTCGATCTTGCCGGCAAGGCGCTTCACCCGGGTGTCGTTCTCGTTCTGAATCCGTTGCGGGTGTAGATTGGACAATCCCGAGCGCTTCAGCCGGGGTTTCAGTCGCGCCAGCCGCTTTTCGGAAACGTCGAACGCGTAAATGCGTCCATGCGACTGCATCATGGCGCCCAGCATCAGCGTTTTGCCGCCGGCGCCGGCGCAGAAATCGACGACGAGCTCGTGGCGTTTCGGTGCCACCAGATAGCCCAGCAATTGGCTGCCTTCGTCCTGCACTTCCACGCTGCCGTCGAGGAACAGCGGATGGCGGTTGAGCGCGGGCTTCCCCTTGAGCCTGATGCCAAGCGGGGAATAGGGCGTTGCTTCACCCTCGATGCCGGTGGCCGCGAGCTGGCGCAGGACGGTGTCACGGTCAGCGCGTAGCGTGTTGACGCGCAGGTCGAGCGGCGCCGGCTGCTGCAGCGCGCGGCCGAGCGCGAGAATGTCCGTCCCGGGCATCTGCAGCCTGAGGCGCTCGACCAGCCAGTCCGGCAAATCGGCTCGCACTGCAAGCGGCAGATCATCGAGCGATATGGCCCTTAACCCGGCCAGCCATTCGGCTTCGCCGTTGGCGAGCACGGCGTGCAATTCACGCCCGCTGATTCCCGCGATGCGCATCAGATAGGCGAGCAGCAGGCGGCGCGGCGCGGCATCGCCGCCCGTCAGGCGATCGAGCAGCCGCTTGCGCCGCAGCACGCCGAATACCGACTCGGCGACGAAGGTCCGGTCAATTTGACCGAGCCCGCGATGCTCGCGGAAATAGCGGCCGAGAATGGCGTCGGCGGGATGATCGAAGGTGAGCACGCGGCGCAACGCTTCCGCAGCCGCTTCAAATTGGCTGGAATGTATGGGCATGCTTTTCAGTCTTCGCTGATCTGTATCCCGCTCACGATCTGCTCGCCGGAGGGCTCGCCTTCGCGGCCGATGAAGCGGATCTTGACCGGCAGGTAGCGGTAGTCGGCCGCGAGCCAGAACTCGATGCTCTCCTCGCCCGGACGGCGCACCTGCCTGATCGGCAAGGCCTTGAGCGTGCCGAGCGGCGTTTCGATGTTTTCCTCGTCCAATACGTCGAGCTCGTAGATTTCCAGGTCCGATCCGTTGGTGATCGGCAGCCTCACGCGACCCGGCGCCGGCGGCGCAAGCGACAGCTGGTAGATGAAGCTCACCATGTCCTGGCTGCCGGCGGGCAGGGTTTCGGTGCGCCGGTTTGGCACCTTGCCCAGCGTGATTTGCCCGGCTTCCCAGTTGAAGTCCGCCTTCGCCGCCGTGGTTTCGCCGCGCCGCTTGCGGCTCATCAGGAAAGTCTCCGGCCGCAGCCCGTCGGCCGTGAGTGTGCCTTCGCTCAGGTAATTCAAATGCTGTGAATAGAACAGGTCGGCAATACCGGTGGTTTCGGAAACGCTTCCGAGTTGATAGGTGCCGGCTTCGATTTTCCACGACTGCACGGTCTTGCCGACGCTGAACTTGTCGGTACCGAGAAACAGCGTGTACGTAATGCGGCCTTTGTTGGGCAGGCTCTTCACCGCGCTGGCGGCGGGCGGGATTTCCGGGGAGTTTGCGGCAGGTGGCGCGGGTTCGGCGGGTTCTGCCGCCGGCGCCGGCAATGGCGGCGGCAGAGCAAGGGGCGTTGCGGCAACGACTGTGGGTACCGCGGGCGCGGACGGCGGGCCGCGGCGGGGCGCAGCGCGTTGGGGTCTGGGTTGCGGCTT
>JAIESJ010000084.1 GCA_019746155.1 Burkholderiales bacterium | reverse complement strand
ACCGGCTGATGAAGTGAATCGAGAAATCCACCGCCATGCCGAGCGATAGGCACGACAACACGGAGATCGGCATGTCGAAGTCCTTGCCGGCAAACCCGACCGCCCCGTAAATGAGCAGGATGGTGAACAGCAGCGGCACGTAACCGACGAGCGCCCATTTGAGCGAGCCGAAATCGAAGGCGAGGATGAGGAAGACCACCACAAGGGCGAGGAGAAAGCCTTTCACCATGTCCCATAGGACCTCGTGGTTCCACACCAAGTTGAAGTAGGCGATGCCCGCGGGCTTGAGCTCCAGCGCGATGGGATTAAGCCGCTGGTATTCCTCCGTAGCCCGGATCACGCTTTGCATCGCCGCGGCATCCCAGGTCTTGAGCTGCACCCAGATGTTAGCCTTCTGGAACGGATAGTCCACGACATTGTCCAGGTCGGAAGGTTTCGCCGACATGCCGAAGAGGAACAGGTACTGGGCGATCGTGTCCGTGGTATCCGGCACCGCGTCGAACTTGGGATCGTCGTCGTGCAACACCCGGTTGATGCGCTTGACGTAATCCGAGACGGATAGCGTCTTGCCGACGACCGGCAGCTGCTCCAGGTGTCGCTGCAGGCCCTCGATATAACGCAGGGTCTCCGGCCGCTTGATGGCATCGGGCTGGTCGGCAGCGGCGACCACATAGCCGAGGGAGGTGCCGCCCAGCGCCCGGTTGATCACCGCGTCGGCGATGCGGATCTCGCTGCCCGGCTTGAACCACGCCACCATGTTATTGTTCACCACGATACGGCTCACGCCGAGAACAGCAAGCGCGATCAGCGCCAAGCCGACCGCGACCGTCGCCTTCGGCCGGTCCGCACCCCAGGTGCCAAGCTGTCTCAGCGCCCATGCCGTGCGGCTTGCGGCGATGTCCTCCCCCGCGGCAGCGCGGCCTATCTTCTCCTCCCGCACGACGCTGAGGATGGCGGGAATCAGGCTGAAGCTGAAAAGCCGCAGGACGATCGTGCCGAAGACGATCAAGCCGCCGAATACCCTGACCGGCACGATTTGCATGAAGAGCAGCACGGCGAAGGCGGCGGCGGTGGCGAGCGCGGTATAACGCACCGGACGGCTGACCGATTCCATGGTCTCGATGATCGCGGTCCGCTTGTCCTGCTTCTCCCGCAACCGGAAGTAGAACTCGTTGAAAATGTGGATGCTGTCCGTGGCAATCGCCATCAGGAATACCGGCGCCATCGAACTCATGATGTGGATCGGGAAACCCAGGCCGATGCCCAGCCCCATGGTCCAGATGATGGCGACCATCGCTACCATCATCATGGTCATGGCCAGCGCCAGGTTCCGGAACATGGCGTAGATGGCGACGAACATGATCATCCCGGCGATGGGCGAGAAGATGCCCATTAACTTGAACATCTCGGCGCCGAAAGTGTCCCGCGCTACAGGGTCGCCCGCGATGTGGTACCGTTCCTCGCCCTGGTATTGGGCCAAGATCTCGCGGATGCGGTCGGCGACCTCCTTGCCGTTGGCGCCCTTTTCCAGCGGCACGTAGATGGCGGTGGTCTTTTCGTCGCGGGAGATGATGCGGTCGACGAAGAGCGGGTTCTCGAATAAGGTCTTGCGTAAGGTCTGGAACTCGGCGTCGCGCTGCGGAATGGTTGATACCAAGGGCGCTACCTTGAGCCCTGCGCCCTCGGCGGTTACGTTGTCGATAGTGGTGAAGCTGGAGACATCGCGCCCGGCTACGCCTTTGATCTTCAGAATCTCGGCCGTGATGTCGCGTACTTTTTCCAGCGAGCTCTTGTTGAGCACGCTTTTGGGGTGGACGATCCCGACGACGACGGTGTCCTCGTAGAGGGCAAAGGTCCGGTCTACATTGTCGTTCCACACCCGGACGTCGGACGTTGGCGGCAGCATGTTCTTGGGGTTGGTATCGAGCCGGATTTCCGGCAGCCGGGCGGCAAAAACCAGCGTGATCAACAGCACGACCCCGAAGATGAGTTTCGGGCGGGCGATGGAAAATTCGACCAGGGTGTTCTTGCTCATCAGCGGTCGGTGATCGCCAGTCTGAGATATTCAATGCGACGCCCGAGCCCGTCTACCAGCATGTCCTATCTCCCCTCCAGCCCGGCTGACGGGTCGAACAGATGCTGCCGCGCGAACGAGCCGGACACCGTCGATGGCTCGGATGGTGTCACGGCTCGTTCAATATCGATAGCTATTACAGCTTGAGGCGCCACCACTCGAGCGTTACCGCCTTGAAGCCGTCACGCTCCTGGTTCGCCCCATCCCAAGCGGCAAACGCCACCGGGATTTCCCGGAAGCGTTTCAGATTGACGCTCTCTTTCGGCCCCGTCAGCTTCCGGGTCAGCACCACTTGCCACCCCTTCGGTGTCCGTGCACCGACGCCGGCCACCTCACCTTCCGTGCGCAGGGAAGTTGCGGTGCCGAAGCCACCCGCGATGAGTTCCTCCACACGCCCGTCGGCGCGCCAGTACCAGACATTCACTGTGCTCTTGGCGTCCCCCATGAACGGGGCGGTGCTCACCTTCCCGTTCGTGGGGAACTGGACCGCAACGCCATCGGAAAAGCTTGCCGTGTCGACGAGTTGGCCGTTGGCCGAGGCGTCGTCCCATTCCAGTCTCACGAACAAGCGATCCGGACCGCGCACCGCCTGCACCTTCACCTCGGCGATACGAGGCGTTCCAACGATTGACGGATGCCCTGGGAAAGCCGGCTGCAGGCTCACTTTCGTCGCAGGCGCCTGGCTCCAGATCTCGGCATCCGGCTGCAAGGCGTCCACCTGCTTCGCTGTGATCAGCGCTTTCACGGTTTTAGCCTTCTCGGCTGCATCGGCCGCAGGCGCTGCACCCAAGAGCGTGGCCGACCCCACCACCAAAGCCAACAGTGTCATGTTCCTCATGGCAATACTCCTTCTGTCATTTCTCCAAGTTCGTCTGCGTGCTCCCGGCAAAACTTGGCCAACGTCTGGGCGATTTCGCCATAGGCCGTTTCGCCACCGGCCAAACGCTGCGCAAACTCGGGCACCCACGCGAGCAGGTGGCGCTGCAGGAAGTCGCGCGATGCGCGCCGATACGAATTCGCGTCCTTTCCAGCCGCTTCGGCGTCAGCCTCCCGCTGGCACAGGAGCGCCATGAACTCCAGTTCCGTGACGAGGTGATCCGGGTAATCGTGGTCCGCTTCCTGCAAGCGCACATCGAAAAACGCAAAGAAGCGCATGATATCTTCCAGGATGCCGCCCCGCCCCTCCTGTTGCCGGAACAAGCCCTCGTAGAGAGGCACGGGCGTTTCCTCGCCGCCCAGCTCGAAGGCGGCAAGGTACTCCGCTTCGCGCTCGTCCTGCGAGCGGGTCAGCGCTGCACCCTCGCGCTCCAGCGGCTCCCACACCTCGGGCTGCGGGAAGGCGAAGAGTCGGGCAAGGACGAGGTACTGCCGGGCTCGATCAGTCGGATTCATAGCCTGTACCGATCCTTGTTGGTGTAGCCGATGAGGATGTCAGTCAGCTCCGAGGGCTGCGCCTGCCGGCGTTTGGCCATCTCTTTGCCGAGGGTTTCCAGTGCTGGTTGAACGCCCTTGCCGAACAGCGCTTCCAGATCAGCGAGCGGAATGCGCGGCTTGTCTCCAAGCCGGCCGTCTTCCTCGAACAGGGGCGGCGTGGTATTCATCGGTGGCACGTAGAAAACGTTCGGCTGAGTGCCGTACTCGGCGTGCAGCGGCAGTGCTACTTTCCACTGCTCTACCAGTTTGTAGATCGGCCCCTCCTTGTCGTCGCGGTAGCCCACGAAGCGAATCTTGCCCACGCATTGCGCGACACATGCCGGCGGGATACCCTTTTCGACACGCGGATAGCAGCCGATACACTTCTCGGACTTGCCGGTCTGGAGATTGAAATACACCTTGCCGTAGGGGCAGGCCTTGACGCAGTAGCGGTAGCCCCGGCAACGCTCCTGGTCGACGACCACCAGCCCGTCCTCGGGGCGCTTGTAGATCGCCTTGCGCGGACAAGCGGCCAGGCAGGCCGGGTTCGAGCAATGGTTGCAGATGCGGGGCAGGTAGAAGTAATGGTTGTTCGGGAACTCGCCCTTGCCCTCGTCCTCGTCCCAGTTCGGGCCCCAAGAGGGCTTCTCATGGGGCACGACCTGATTCCCCTTGCCTTCCAGCAGTACCTCCTGGAGGTTGTACTCCCATACGCCGCCGTAGTCCTCCTTCGGTGGTATCTTGCCGTCCGTCTGCAGCACGCCGTCCTTGAAACCGCCGCCCTTTTGTTCCCAGTTCTTCGGGTAGCCCTTGCCGGGGCGGGTCTCCACGTTGTTCCAGTACATGTACTCGCGCCCGCCGCGGTTGGTCCACAACTGCTTGCAGGCCATGGTGCAGGTGTGGCAGCCGATGCACTTGTTCAGATCGAATACGTAGGCCAACTGTCTCATGGCGACTTCCTCAGGCTTTCTCGACGTCGACCGTCGTTTCGTAGAAGATGCGATTCGGGTTGAACGCCCCCGAAACGTAGCGGATGTGGCCGTAGCCGCCCACCAGCTCCAGCGGATTGATCAACTCCGAGCCCACGAAGTTGTAGTGGGTCATGTTTTTGTACAGGTACTGCTCCCAGCCGTGCTCGCTGAAGACCGTGTTCTCGGGCAGGGCCGGCCAAGCCTTGGCCATGGCGTAGAACTCGCCCGAGGAGTTGAAGATCCGCACCATGTCGCCGTCCTTGATGCCCTTCTTGGCCATCGCCTTGGGGTTGAGACGCACATCCGGCTCGCCACGTTGATGGCGCAGCATCCATTGCTCCGTGCGGGCGAAGGAGTGGATACCCCAGCGCGTATGCGGCGAATTGGTCACGAAGGGGTAGCGTTTCGGCCCCAGGTTTCCACCCTTGTACTGGGGCTTGGGCACCGCCACCCCGAGGCGCATGAACCAATCGTGATCCACGTAGAATTGCAATCGCCCGGTCAAGGTCGCGTAGGGCTTTTTGTCCGTGACGTTCGCCGTGAAGGGACGGTACGGCTTGTCCTTAGGCACCGGCCCCGTCTTGCCGGCCGACGGACCGACGGCGACGAAGCCCTTCTTCATCAACTCCTCGTAGGTGCCGGGTCCCAGCGCCTTGGAATTCTCCATGACGAAACGCAGCGCCTGCTCGTCGGTCACGATCTTGCCACCCATGGTGAACTCGTCGTAGATCTTGTCGAAGTCGATGGCGCTCTTGATCTCGGGGTCATCCACCCGGGAGATGCCGCGCGCCTTGGCCCGTTCCTGGATCTTGGCGGCGAGCGCCACGCAAATCTGCCAGTCGGTCTTGCGCTCGTACATCGGCTTCACCGGCTGGCCGTAGAGGTGGATGAAGCGCGTCACCGATGTTTCGCGGATGTCCAGCTTCTCCATGGCCGCCGCCGGCAGCACGATGTCGGCGTACATGGCGCCCGAGTTCAGGCGAAAATCCACCACGACGTTCAGCTCGCAACGCTTGAGGAAGTTATCTCGCAATTGCTGATAGCCGTTCGAGGTGGCGAACATGTTGATGCCGGCGGTGATGCTGACGACCGGGTCCTTGATGGACTGCCACTTGGGCATCCAGCCCTTGGCCTCGGATTCCTTGCGCATGGCTTCCATGTCGTCGATGCCGAAGCCGAGATCCTCCTTCAACTGGGCATCGTCAAAATAGGCCTTGGAACGCTGGTACTGCTCTCCCCACACCCACTGGGCCAGCACCGCGGAGACGCTGCGTCCGGGCTTGCCCTTCACATTGGCCATATCGCTGGATCCTTCAAGCCGCCAGCCCTCGTAGGTGGTGTCGATTGAGCCGGTGGTGCCGTGGTGGCCGATGAGAGTCAGGATCAGGATTTTCAGGCGGCCGCACTGGAAACCGTCGAAGTGCTTCTGGTTGTTATAGCCGTCGAGGATGCGCAGCGCCTTGCACTCGGCAATCCAGCCGGCAAGCTTGCGCACCACGGTCGGATGCACGCCCGGTGGTCGCCTGGGTCGCCTCGGGTGTGTAGGGGGCGATCTCGGCTTTCAGGCGCTCAAAAACGGTGGTCACCTTGATGCCATCCGCGTCGAAGGTGCCCTCCAGGGCGGGATCGACGGCGCCGAGCTTCAGGGTCTTGTCCTTGCTGCCCATGCTGCCGGGGGCGGGCACGGCCTGGCCGGTCTTCGTGTCCCAGACATAGAAGACTTCCGCGTTGCCGTCGGCCTTGAAGTCCTTTTCGCGCAGGAACTTTCCGTTGTCCATGCGCACCAGGAAGGGCAGGTCGGTCTGCTCCTTCAGGTAGTCCGCCTTGTAGTGCTTGCCCGCGAGCAGCACGTTAACGATCGCGGCGGCCAGGTGGGAGTCGGTGCCCATCTTGACCGGGACGAACAGGTCGGCATGGATCGACGAGGGGTTGTAGTCCGCCGAGATGTTCACCAACCGCGCCCCGTTGTAGCGCGCTTCCATCAGGAAATGGGCATCCGGAATCCGCGTGACGATCGGGTTTTTGTGCCACATCAGGATCAGGTCGGAAGTGAACCAGTCGTCGAAGGTCGACACGGTCCGCGCCGGCACGCGTACCGTCTGGATACCCGGATAGAGGTCGCCCGTCATCGAGGAGACGTCCGGCTTGATGGCACCCAGCAGGTTGGCGAGCCGCGTGTAGGCGTTGTTGGTAATGACGGCGAAGGGGCGCTTCGGTATGTAGATGTTGCCGGGGCCTTGTTTCAGCGTGGTGTCGATGATCTTGTCGGCGATCTCGGTGAGCGCCTCGTCCCAGGAGATGCGCTTCCATTTGCGCTCGCCGCGCACACCGACGCGCTTCAGCGGATACTTGAGGAAGTCCGGCTGCTTCACCCAGGAGCAGTACACCGCGCCCTTCTGGCAGCCGCGCGGGTTCATGTCCGGAATGCCGGGCAGTTGCGGGTATTGGCTGACCTGTTCTTCCCGCATGGGAATGCCGTTCTTGACATAGATGTTCCAGGCGCAGCCGGCCACGCAGCCGTTGGAGTGGGTGGTGATGCCGACGGAATCCCAGGTCCACTCCTTGCGGTAGAGGTCTTCCCAGCTTCGGTACGGATATTCGCTCTTGAGGGGATCGCCGATGGACTGCAGCCGGGTGAGGGCGAAGGAGGCGCCCGGCGTGGCGAGGCCGACAAGGCTTGTCCCGGCCAGCTCGAGAAACCTCCGGCGCGACATCCCACTAGGATAAGATGGATTCATCTGTAGATTCTCCTGTGAAGTTGTAACCATCCCTTTGCTTCGCCCCTGTTGAGACCGAAGCCGTCGGTCGTTTCATGCGTCTTCCAAGGTCATATGCAGTCGATGCAATATCCAGCCCTACTAATTTTTTTTTAGTATTACCGTGAGTCGCGAAGTTGTTTTGATCTAGATCAAACATGTCCGTGTTTCATCAGTGCCCTGTCTCGAAAACAAGTATCCGCATGCCTTCAAACACACCGCAGGGATAGGGTTCCCCCCGCGTTTGGACGCTTACGTTGTTCTGGCGGTGGTACAGCTACTGATTCCCCCCACACACAGAGAGAGGGAGAGCGAGCGAGAGGAAGTGAAGCGGCCTCCAACCGAACAGGGCCGTGCGGGGAGGCGCTGCGCCGATAAGCCACTATCCGTGATTCGTGTCGGCAAAAACAAAAATAAAACTTAACGAGTCGATGCCGGTAAGAATGCGTAGGGTCTTTTCGGATCTGCTAACGTTTCACTGGATCGGGATGTAACCTTTCGTCACTGTTGCCGGTCGCGAAACAGTCAAAAACGGCTCCACAGCCAGTATTTCTCGAATGCCACCTTGCCCCAGTGCAGGAGCATGCTCGGCGGCCTGAGATTGATTTG
>JAIESJ010000183.1 GCA_019746155.1 Burkholderiales bacterium | reverse complement strand
GTAGCCGTCGGCGTTGGCGTTCAACACCATTTCGGAAGCCAGCCTGCCACCGGCGCCCGGCCGGTTGTCGACGACGACCTGCTGCCCCCAATGCTCGAACATCTTCTGGCCGATCATGCGCGCCAGAATGTCGGTCTGGCTGCCGGCCGAGAACGGCACGATCACGCGGATCGGCTTGCTCGGGTATTTCTGCTGCTGCGCGTTCGCGGCGAGCGGCAACGTGCAGCCCACCATCGCGGCACAGGCCGCGATAAGCATGCGCTTCATTTGACTCATGCTTGCCTCCTTTATTTCAGTTGTTGGCGTTGTGAAAATCGCTGCCGCAAATCCACTGCCGGATTCTTGATGCCGGTATCAGCGCCTGGGCAGCCCCAGCTGCTGCGCCATCCAGTCGGCAGACTGGGTGCGGTACTTGTAAGCACGGTTGTTGGCGACGTGGTTGCCGTCCTCGATCAGCAGGAATTCCACTGGTCCGCCGGCTTCGCGCGCCAGGCGCTCGGCATCCTGCCACGGCACGATGCGGTCCTGCTTCCCGGCAACCACAAACAACGGACAGGTGATCTTTTCCGCGACGCCCTTGAGGCTCAGCGTGGCGGCGTGCCGGCGCGCTTCGTCCGGGGTTTTGCATTTCGACCGCACGCGGAAGGTTTCGCGGGTGAGTTCCGGCAAGCCCTCCCAGGCGTCGGCAAAATCGTAGGGGCCGGACAGCGCGATGCAGGCCTTGATGCGTTTTTCGAACGCCGCCGCGCGCGGCGCGTAATATCCGCCGAGCGATACGCCCCACAATCCGATGCGTCCGGCGTCAATGTCGGTGCGCGTCTCAACCCAGTCGATCACCGACTTGACCGGCGCTTCGTAATCGCCGCGGATCGGCAACACGTACTCCGCTTCGCCCTGCCCCGGGCCGTCGAACGAAAGCGTGGCCATGCCGCGCGCCAGAAACACGTTCTCGTAGGCGTCCATTTCCTCTTTGGCCGAATCGAGTCCCATGCACATCACCACGATGGGCGGCTTGGCCGCGCCGTCGGGCTTGCGCAGGATCCCGGCGAACTTCGTGCCTTCGTGCGGAATCTCGACCCGCTCGCCGGCTAGGCGTAGCAGCGGCAGCGCCAGCGTGCGGCACTCGACCGCCTTCATATGCGCGGCGCGCATCTGCTCGTAGTCGATGACAAACACGAACTTCGCGAAGTGATAGCATACCGCGGCGCGCGTCAGATGCTCGCCGGCCGAGAGCCTGAAACCGTCGGCAAGCGCCTTGCGCCCCAGTTCCTCGTGCAGCGCGGCGCGCCTGCACCATGCGGCGCACCACTCCTGCCAGCGCGTGATGCCGCCGGTCACTTCCTGAAAATCGGTGAGCGCGATGCCGTTGGCGACGAAGCGCGGCGCCCAGTGCTGGATCGCCGACTGCACCAGGGCATCCGGCGCGCGTGCTGGTTGACTGGTATTGTCCATTCGGTGGTCTCCTTGCATGCCGGGCTGATCCGTGTTCCCGCTCCTATTGCATTACTGCGCTTGTGTCGCCCGCCGCAGATACGACAAATCCAGGTACTTCCCGGGCGCGCCCTTGGGGGACTTGAAGCCTTCCGCATCCCACACCATATCGATGACCTGCTGCAGCCCTTCGGGAGTGATTTCCGGACGCGGCCGCGTGGCGAAGCGCCCGAATGCCTTTGCCGCCGCCTCAGCCCCGATATCGAGCCGCGCCGGCAGCATTGCGATCGCTTCCGCTTTGTGGGCCGGATCCTGCAGCCAGGCGTAGCCGGCGTTGAAAGCACGGATGAACGCGATCAGCTGTTCTTCGTTGCGCCGCGCCCACGACCGGCGGGTTGCGGCGATCGAGCCGGGATAAGCCGGAAAATAGTCGTTGATGGTACCGAGACTGCCGAATCCCGCGGCAAACAGGTTGCGATCGAACGGCGGGTTGAGCAGGCTGGCGTCGGCCGCACCGCTCCGCACCGCCTCGAACCGCTCCCGGGACCCGCCGACTTCCCTGAAAGTGAAATCGCCGTCCTTCAAGCCGTTGTCGGCCAGCAGCTTTCGCAACAGCAGCGCATAACCGGTACGCGCGCCGTCCACCGCGATCCGCTTGCCTTGGAGATCGGTCAACGAACGGATGCCCGGCGCCGCCACCAGCGACAGGTCGGGCGCATGCCCCTGAGCCATGAAAATAAAGAGATCGGAGCCGTGCTCGACCCCGCGCACGACATGGTCGGATTGCTGAAAACCGATATCGAAATCGCCCTTGATCAGCTGCTCGAGCTGCGTTACGGACGACCCGGTCAGCGTCACCTCGACGTTGAGGCCCTCCTGCTCGAACAGGCGCTTTGTCCGGGCCACGTAGAGCGGCCACGTCAGCAAACCTTCGGAAATGACGGCCAGCCTTACCGGCGGCAAATTAAATTCCAGCGCCGCTTGAGCCAAACGCGGCTCGAACCACTCGGAAAAGAAACGAAAGGGCAACAATCCCCGCTGCGACACACACTTCTCCAAGAATCAGCAGAAACAACATTGAACGGTCGCGCCACATTCGCTGTGGTCACGGTGTTTTTCCGGCGTGCTGTACTCTATTCATGCTATGTAGCGTTAGACCAATTGTCAACAAATTTCTAACTTGGTTCACAAGTGGCCGAAATTGGTTCGCCATCAGAAACACGCTGCATTGCACCATGCACAAAAAGAGAATCGGGACGTGCGCCTCGGGATATCGCTTCCTGCGCATTCCGGGCGAATATAAACCAATTGACCTTATTGGTTTGTTTGTGAACAATGCGCTAAACTAACCGCGGCGACATGTTTTCACGACCGCGTTTCGGAACGGAAACAGAGGTAAAACAGTGACCAGCACCAGCAGCCGCTTGCAATCGCGCGAAGGCGCGCAGCGCGTCCGCGAGTTCATCATGAACGCCGCAGCGGACGGCACGCTGGCGCCCGGTGCCAAGCTGCCGACCGAGCGCGAGCTTGCCAGACGCTTTGCCGTGCCGCGCAACGCGGTGCGCAAGACATTGGCCCAGCTCGAAGCCGAAGGCTCGATTACCCGTCATGTCGGCCGCGGGACGTTCCTCGCCAGTCATGCCGGGGCCGGCAACGGCGAATTTCCGTTCGACAGCGTATCGCACACCAGCCCGGCAGAGCTGATGGAAGCGCGCCTGCGCATCGAGCCTGCGCTCGCCGAGCTGATCGCGACCAATGCCACTCCGGCCGACTTCGAGCGCATGGAAATGTGCCTCGACAGGGCGGAACGGGCCGCTACGCTCGACGAATTCGAGCTGTGGGACGCGGCGCTGCACCAGGCGCTCGCCACCGCGACCCACAACCGTTTCGTGATCCGCGTGCTCGACATGGTGACCGCGGTGCGCCAGCAGGCGGAATGGGGCAAGCTCAAGGACCGCATCGTCACGCCCGAGCGCCGCCTCAAGTATCAGGAAGAGCATCGCAATATCGTGCATGCGCTGAGGGACCGCGACGCCGAGCGCGCCCGCACCCTGATCATCGCGCATCTGCAGCACGCCCGCCGCAACCTGTTCGGTTTCTGATGGACATCTCTTTCGCTTCCGCCGTCGTGATCCTGCTGCTGGTCATGGATCCGATCGGCAATATTCCGCTGTTCGTGTCGCTGCTGCGCAATCTCGAGCCGGCGCGGCGCGTGGCGGTGATCGTGCGCGAATGCGCGATTGCCTTCGCGGTGCTGCTCGCTTTCGTGTTTTTCGGCAAGCCCATGCTCGACCTGCTCGGGTTGTCGGATTCCTCGCTCAACATCGCCGGCGGCGTGATCCTGTTCCTGATCGCGCTCAGGATGATTTTTAAGCATGTGGAGGGCATTTTCGGCGACACCGTCGCCGGCGAACCCTTCATCGTGCCGCTGGCGATTCCCTCGATTGCAGGGCCGACCGCGCTGGCAACGGTGATACTGATGGTGTCGCGCGCACCGGACCGCATGCTCGAATGGGTGGTGGCGCTGACCGTCGCCATGGCGGTCACGCTGCTGCTGCTGCTGTTCGCCGAGCGCATCAGCAAATGGGTCGGCGAGCGCGGGTTGCTCGCTCTGGAACGGTTGATGGGACTGGTCCTGACTGCGATCGCCGTGGAAATGCTGTTGCGGGGCATCGAAGCTTTCGTGCGACAGTTGCAGAACGCAGGCTGACCGCCCCGGCCTGATTCATCCCCTGCCGGTCACGACACATTGCACTTTTTTCTCAGCCAGCGCTTGACAAAAAACACCTTCAGGGGTGCTTTCGTAACTTGTTGATATCCTTGCAGGCCCGGCAATCATGGTAGCTTGCGCCCCGGCAATCCAGCCTCGTGCTGCCGGCGCTTTCCCCATATTGCGCCAGAAAATTTGCACCGCCTCTTGACTTTGCCACCCGGTTGGGAGTCGGCAGAGGTGATTAGCATAAGTAATTGAAACAAAACAATAAAAATATACGGTCCGCGCTTGGCTACCGCACCGTGAGACCTGAGTCTGTCGCAGCATGTAATACGCACGCGGTCAAGCGCAACAGAAAAAAGCGCGGAGCCTTGTGCGCTCGCTGAAATCAAAAACAATTCACAATTTCTGTGGATAACTTGGTGAACAACCATTGGATAGACGCCGAATACGCCCATCCTGCGAAGACTGTGTTTGTCACGATTAAAAAATAACCACTGAGGCATGTCGAGGAGCCGGGGAACCTGATGCGCGAGGACACCACGCCGGGAAATACCCGGCTCAGCGCGGCGCAATGCGCGCAATTGCGTGATGTGGGCGCAAGAAACGGCTTGCTGCATGTCGTTGCTGAATAATGCCTCCGGCAGTAACGTAGGTCGGCGATCCCTCGCCGACACGCCCTCCGGCGGCATGCCCCCGGGACTCGTTAGCGCAACGCCCGTCTGCGGGAACGGGGGCCGGGCGCGCTACCCGCAGGCGGCCTAATGGGTCCGCGCGCCATACCGCCCTACGACTGATCAAGCAAAATCGGCATCCAATACAATGCGGTAACGCGCCTTGCCGGTACGCAGATGCTCCATCGCATCGTTGACCTGGCTCATCGGGAAATGCTCGACCTGCGGCGTGATCTTATGACGCGCCGCGAAAGCCAGCATCGCGTCAATCGCGCTGCGTGGACCCGTGGGCGAACCGGAGATGCTTTGTTGCCCCAGGATAAGGCCCATTGCATTGACCGGAATCGGTTCCAGCACCGCACCGACCACGTGTAGCCGCCCCTTGGGCGCCAGCGTGGACATCAGCGTATCCCATTGCAAAGGTACGTTGACGGTGTCCAGGATCATGTCGAGCGAGCCAGCGATCGCCTGCATCGCCGCGGCATCGCGGCTGGACACTACGCGGTGCGCGCCCAGCGCCCTGGCCTCCTTGTGCTTGGACTCGCTGGACGTGAACGCGGTGACCTCGCAACCCCAGGCGTTAAGGAACTTGAGCGCCATATGGCCCAGGCCGCCGATGCCCACTACGCCCACACGGTGCGTTGGCTTGACACCGAAATTCAACAGCGGGAAAAACACCGTGATGCCGCCGCATAGCAGCGGACCGGCAGCGCTCGCATCCAGACCTTCCGGAATGGGGATGACCCACACCCAGTGCGCGCGCACCCGCTCGGCGAATGCGCCGTGATGATTGACGATGGTGGGCTGCACGCTTGAACACAGGTGCTGGTCACCCGTAATACAGGAACGACAATGCAAGCAGCTCGCGGCATTCCAGCCCACGCCGACACGCTGGCCGACACGCACACCTTTGGCATGCCCGCCCACGGCAACGACGCGCCCGATGGCCTCGTGGCCAGGCACCAAAGGGTACGCGGTCATACCCCATTCGTTGTTCAGCATGGACAGATCGGAATGGCAAATGCCGCAATATTCGACCGCGATCTCGACTTCTTCCGGCCCCAGAACACCCGCGTCGAATTCGTAGGCTTCCAGGACACCGCCCGCCGCTTTCGCGGCCCAGGCACGGACAAAACTCATGATGTTCTCCTCAAAGCGTTACCGTTGATTGCGCTGCGAACCTCGCAACCATAACATAAGCCGTTGGTAATGCGAGTGCGAAGCAGCGTCTCGCCATCGCATTCAATTGCGAAAAAATCATTCTGCTCGTCGGAGCGCGTCCGAAGTTGCGCGAGCGCTTCGTCGCGCATGAGCATGAAAAAATTCGTTTTGGGCAGCACAGCCATGCCGGCTGCGCCGGACAAAGCGCGTCGAAGCTTTTGCGATGGCAAAGCGCAACGCGAGATTCCTTCCAAGGTCCAGGTCGTTCCTGTGCGGTATCGCGATGTAGCGATCGGACGTTTCAAGATCATCGGGGATCTCCTCCTCCACCGAGGCCAGCTCCGAGATCCAATAAATCCGCCCGGTATCGATGGAGAGGTACGCGTTGTGCTCCATGGGTGGCCCGCTGCTGACGAATTCGAAGGCCAGCGCAAGATCATCGATCGTGAAACGCGAAGACGACATCCGGCCAGCCAGGTCTTGAAAGAGTCTTGTGTGAACCGGACTGACGCTTCAACGTCCAGCCGATCCGGTACCACGCCGCGAGTACACGCCGGGCCTTCGACGCAGGCCATGATCAGAAGCCAACTGTTTGAAATCTGCATTGCCGCCGGAGAGGATCACGCCCACGCGCTTGCCGCGGGCGGCGAGCTTGCCTTCGAGCAGCGCTGTGGCGCCGAGCGCGCCGGTGGGCTCGACCACGATTTTCATGCGCTCCCACAGGTAAAACATCGCGCGCAGCAGTTCTTCGTCGGTCACCGTCAGCATGTCGTGCACGTGATGCAGGATCAGCGGAAAAGTCACTTTGCCGGGTGCGGAAGTGCGCGCGCCGTCGGCGAGGGTCTGGGGATTGTGGACGCTCTGGATGGTCCCGGTTCTGAACGAACGCACGACATCGTCGCCGGCCGCAGGTTCGACACCGATCACTTTCACGCCCGGCGACAGGGCGTTGGCGGCGATGGCGCAGCCCGATATCAGCCCGCCGCCGCCGACCGGTACCAGCAGATAATCCAGCGGGCCGGCGTCCTCGATCAGTTCCTTGGCCGCCGTGCCCTGCCCGGCAACAATGTGCGGATGGTCGAACGGCGGTATGACGGTGAGGCCGCGGCTGCGTGCCAGCTCGTCGGCGATCGCCTCGCGCGAATCGTGTTCGCGGTTATACACGACCACCTCGGCGCCGTAGCCGCGCGTGGCCTCGGCCTTCACCGCCGGCGCGTCGTCAGGCATGACGATGACGGCCTTGATACCGAGCAGTTTCCCGGCGAGCGCCACCGCCTGCGCATGGTTGCCCGAGGAATAGGCGACCACGCCGCGCAGTTTCTGCTTCGGCGCCAGATGGGCGAGCGCGTTATAGGCGCCGCGGAACTTGAACGCGCCGCCGCGCTGCAGGTTCTCGCATTTGAAGAACACGCCGGCGCCGGTGCGCGCATCGATGGTGCGTGAGGTCAGCACCGGCGTGCGGTGGGCTATGCCGGCAAGCGTTTGCGCCGCCGCGGCAACGTCGTCATAAGTCACGGGCAGCGCCTGCGCCGTACCTGCTGTCACTACCTGCATGATTGTTTCCGCAGTGAACTGTGACAACGATTCTAACTCAACACCGACCGGCATCGTCGAAAAGACGCTGTCGAAATCTCGATAGCCGACTGTCGATATCCGCGACGATCTTGTCTCGTTCGACACCTTTTGCAGCCCCCCGGCCGCCCGCAGCCCATTTCGAAAATAATAAATAATTCAATTTATTTTCATTTAGTT
>JAIESJ010000038.1 GCA_019746155.1 Burkholderiales bacterium | reverse complement strand
TTCTCCGGGCGTTCAACTTTCTCAGAGCGTTCGACCTTTTCCGGGCGTTCAACTTTCTCAGAGCGTTCAACCTTCTCCGGGGACTCGACCTTTCCCGGGCGGTTGCTGCCCCCCGTCGTCTGCTCGCGGTCCGAACCACCACTTGTACTGCCCTTTGAAGAGAAACTCTTGCCTGTTCCGGGGGAAGTGCTGCTTCCTGAACCGGTGCTACCGCTTTGCTGGTTTGTGGGACGTTGGTGCAGGAATACCGGCGGTCTGGTCAGCTTCTCAACCGGCCGGTCGATGCTTGCGGCGAAAAAGGTTTCGCCGACGCCGAAACGGAATTCCCCGCTCCTGGTGATGGCCGCGACAACGCCGCCGGTGACCCCGCCGTAGAGTCCGTCCCTGGCCTTGCTGCCGTCGGCATGGAGGCAACTGCCGGCTTGACACGACATCAGCGCAAACTCCGTGCCGCGTATGCCGATGGTCGCAGTGGCGGTGTCGATACGGTAGTTCTCGCGCCGGGTACGGCCGATCAGGCCGGTAACGGTGCTCAGGCCGCCTTTCAGCAGCCGGTAAAACGCTCTCTCCAGCCCGTCGGCGCGGCCGCTGAAGCGATATTGTTCGATCGCGAGTTCACTGTTTTCCCGCAGCGACATGGTGCTGGTGTCGGTGAAACGCAGCTGAAGGTTGCCTGTCGTTCCGGTGCGCAGGGTGTCTTTATCTTCGATCATCATGCCCGGCGCGAGGGGCAGCGCTTTGCCGGCGCGCACGGCGACCACATCGCCCGCCGCAAGCAATACCTGGCCGACGATTTCGGCGCGGGCGGACATGCCGGCGAACGCGAGCGCCGGCAATATCAGAACGGCCATCAGCCTCTTCATACCCTGTTCTTTGCGTTTACTTCCTCTCCCCGTTGCGGGGAGAGGAGGAAGGCTGGGCATCATTCATTGCATGTGCACTAAGAACGTCCCTGGCGCTCGATTTTTTCCGGGCGCTCTGTCCGCTCCGGTCTTTCCGCTTTTTCGGGGCGCTCGATTTTTTCCGGGCGTTCAATCTTTTCCGCGCGTTCGACCCGCTCACGTTTTTCCGGGCGTTCGACCCGCTCCATTTCCTTGGTCTTGTGCCGCTCCTGATTGCGCTCCAGCCGCTCCAGGGCATTTTTCAAGCCCTGGTTATCGGGGTTTTTTTGGAGGTTGCCGCTGACGCTGGTGATGGCCTGGTCGATGCCGATGGTTTGAGCCAGAGCGGCTTGAAAGGCGCCTGCGAGAAGCGCCGTGCCGACAGCTGCCATTATCTTGTTGAGACGAAACATATCGATTCTCCTTTTTTAAAACAAGCAAAACGAAGCTTACCCGACCGCTCTGAAAATGGTATACAAGCGGTATACAGTTGTCCGACATAAATCCTTCCGGCAACGGTAAATTAGATGCCGATAAACGGTTTTTCCCAAGGTATTTCGTCACACTATGGGGTTACTTCATGCTTTTGATGATCCGCTTGCGTGTGCCTTTTCTCACATTCTTTCCCCGGTTCATCGCCTGATATGAACACAAAGGAAAGAACCCTGATTCGCGGCGTTCGTCCCCTGGAGGTGTGGTCGTGGGCGATGTATGACTTCGCCAACTCCGGCTACACCACGGTCGTCATCACCGCCGTTTTCAACGCCTATTTCGTTGCCGAGGTCGCGGGCAACGCGCCATGGGCGACGTTTGCCTGGACCTGCGCGCTCGCGGTGTCCTACGCGCTGATCATGCTCACCGCGCCGGTGCTGGGCGCTTATGCCGACGCGCATGCGGCGAAGAAGCGGCTGTTGATTGCCACCACTCTCGGCTGCATTCTGTTCACCGCGGCGCTTGCTTTCGTGGGACGCGGCGATCTGTGGCTCGCGATCACGCTGATCGTGCTGTCCAATTTCTGTTTCGGCAGCGGCGAGAACCTGATCGCGGCGTTCCTGCCGGAACTCGCGCAGGGCGAAGCGCTGGGGCGGGTCTCGGGTTGGGGCTGGAGCCTGGGCTATCTTGGCGGTTTGGTCAGCCTCGGGGCCTGTCTTGTCTATGTGGGCTGGGCGCAGGCGCAAGGTGTGCCGGCCGGAGGGTTCGTTCCCGTTACCATGCTGATCACCGCGGCGATTTTCGCGGCCGCGAGCCTGCCGACTTTTCTGTTCCTGCGTGAACGCGCCGTTCCTGCGGCGAATGCCAGCGCAGTGGTTCGCCAGGCTTGCGCTCGCCTGGGTGAAACGCTCAGGCATGCGCATCGTTATGTCGACTTGCAGCGATTCTTGCTTTGCATCGTGTTCTACCAGGCGGGGATACAGACTGTGATCGCGCTCGCCGCGATCTATGCCCAGCAGGCGATGGACTTCACCACTCGCGACACGATATTGCTGATCCTGATAGTGAATATCACCGCCGCGGCGGGAGCGTTCCTGTTCGGACAGGTGCAGGACCGTCTCGGCCATGTGCGCACCATCGTGCTGACGCTCATCGGCTGGATCGCGACCGTGCTGCTGGCCTATGCGGCGCAGGGACCGGCGCTGTTTTGGGTGGCCGCCAATCTGGCCGGACTGTGCCTGGGTTCCAGCCAGTCGGCGGGACGCGCGCTGGTGGGTTACCTGAGCCCGCTGGCGCGCCGCGCGGAGTTCTTCGGTCTGTGGGGGCTGGCGGTCAAGCTGTCCTCCATCCTCGGGCCGGTCACCTATGGGCTGGTGACGTGGCTCACGCGCGGCGATCACCGGCTCGCGATGCTGGTCACCGGCCTCTATTTCGTGGCCGGCATCGCGATCATCGCCAGTCTGGATGTGGCGAGAGGCCGCCGCGCCGCGCTCGAAGCCTGAAAGCGGGATAACCGCGGATGGATTCTTCTCAATTAGCCATGCACGCGGGCCAGTTTCGCGTATAGTCGAACCGAGGAGGCACACATAGATGAATTCCATTTGGCGTTTTTATGTAGATCAGGACCGTCGGTGGAGGTGGCAGCGCCTTGCCACGGACCGGGGGGTAATCGCGGAATCACGCATGGCATACAAAGAGTACGAAAAGTGCCTGGCCAATGCGCAGGAAGAGGGCTACGTCTTTCACCCCTCACAAGCCAAGCTGGCGCGGGCAAACTCGCGCTGAATATAGTCGAACGCCACCGCCGCGGCGAGGCCGCCCGGATCCGGCTGTGGCTCGGCGAGTCGGACACCGCTGGTGCCGCGGTCTATCCGATCGAGCTTTATGCCGAGGAGCGTATTCAGGAATTCGAGAGGCTGAACACCGTTCCGCCGGAACTGGAGGCGCGGGTCGAAACTTTCCTCAGGAAGAAAAAAAATCGCCGGAAGCGGTTAAATTTCAGCCTGGCCGCGCGCCCAGCACGCGCTTGAGCCACGCGCCGATGTCCTGGATTTCTTCCAGGCACACCGAATGCTGCATCGGATATTCGTACCATTCCACGTTGTAACCGGACTTCTCAAGAAACTCGCGCGACTTCGATCCCATTGCGTACGGTACCACCGGGTCATAAGTGCCGTGCGCCATGAAAATCGGGGTTTTGGCGTTGGCCGGTGATGCTTCCTGCGGCAGGCTGTCGGCGAGCGGCAGGTAGGTGGAGAGCGCTATCACGCCGGCGAGCGGCTGCGGGTAGCGCAGAGCGGTCTGCAGCGCGATCGCGCCGCCTTGGGAAAATCCGGCTAACACAATGTTTTTGCTGTGAATTCCCCGGTCGATTTCGCGTTCGATCAGCTTGCCGATGGCGGCCTGGGAAGCGCGCACGCCTTTCTCGTCGGACTGGCGCGACTTGCCTTCCAGATCGCCGAAGCTCACGTCGTACCAGGCGCGCATCACATAACCGTTGTTAATGGTCACCGGCTGCATCGGCGCGTGCGGAAAGATGAAGCGGATCGGCGGCGCCTGCGCCAAGTCGAGTTCCTGCACCACGGGCACGAAGTCGTTGCCGTCGGCGCCGAGGCCGTGCATCCAGATCACGCTCGCGGTGGGGTTCCTGGCGGTTTTTATTTCGATGGTTTCGAGGAGTTTTTCAGTCATGATCTAAAAGGTTTTGGCCACAGAGGGTACAGAGAACACAGAGAGAATCCTGTGCACACGAGATTTTGTTTTTATCTCTGTGGCTGGAATTTAGTTTTTCTTGGGACGTATCGCTGACTTCGGGCGGAACGTCTTTACCACAGCTTCGTTCGTCTCGATATACGGCCCGCCGATGAGATCGATGCAGTAGGGCACGGCGGCAAAAATGCCGTTGACGATGGTTTTCCCGCTTTCATCTTTCAGACCTTCGAGCGTTTCCCTGATCGCCTTGGGCTGGCCCGGCAGGTTGATGATGAGCGCGCTTTTCCGGATCACTGCAACCTGGCGCGACAGGATGGCGGTCGGCACGAACTTCAGGCTCACCTGCCGCATCTGTTCGCCGAAGCCGGGCATCACCTTGTCCGCGACCGCCAGCGTCGCCTCGGGCGTCACATCGCGCGGCGCGGGGCCGGTGCCGCCGGTGGTGAGCACCAGATGGCAGCCTTTCTCATCGACCAGTTCCTTGAGTGCCGCTTCGATCACCGGCTGCTCGTCGGGAATGAGGCGCGTCACCGTGCGCCAGCCCGGCGCGGCCAGCGCTTTCTTGAACCAGTCTTCAAGCGCGGGGATGCCTTCGTCCTTGTAGATGCCTTGCGAAGCGCGGTCGCTGATGGAGACCAGGCCGATCAGCAGCTCGTCACTTTGCGCTGTTGTCATGGTGTGAAAGTATAACGTGTCGCGGAGGGAGTAGGGAGTGGGGAATGGGGAGTGGGGAGCAAAGCGTGAGGCAACAGACGATAAGCGACGGCACCGATCACCAGCGATTTTACCTCTCTCTTCACTTCTCTTTCCCAAGTTGTAGGTCGGCAATCCTTTGCCGACAGCTACGGCTTTCGTTGTAGCCGACAACCCGGCGCCCCCTCCGGGGACTTGCTCCGCGGCGGGAAGGGATTCCCGCCCTACGGCTCATGCATAATTTCGTGGCAGGATCAGTAATCCTGTCCCTTGCCGGTTTTTGAGACAGCAGGTTTTACACTCCTCACGCCTCACGCCTCGCGGCCAAGAGTTCGCGCAGCGTCTGGAACAGCGCGCGGTAGTTCTTGGGCGGCTTGTTCATCGCGCGCTCGCGCAGCGCGTTGCGGATCAGCGTGCGCAACTGCTGCGTGTCGGCGTGCGGGTGCTCGCTGACGAGTTCATGCAAGGCGCTTTCGTCGGCGAGCAGACGCTCGCGCCAGCGCTCGACATGGTGCAGCCATGCCGTATGCTCGCGCGCTGTGGCTTTCCAGACATCAAGCCGCGCGCGTATCGGCTCGGGATCGACGGTGCGCATCAGCTTGCCGATGTACTGCAGCTGCCGGCGGCGCGCCTCGAACTTGGTTATTTGCCGGGCGGCGGTTACCGCGTCATGCAGGTTGTCGGGCAGCCCGATTTGCGCGAGCTGCTGCTCGGAGAGTCCGATCAGCTCGGCGCCGAGATCCTGCAGCGCGGTCATCTGTTTTTTGCGTTGCGTTTTGCTTTGCGGAATTTCGTCGTTCACGGGCGGATTAAACATGGCGGATGAAGCTGTTATGATAACGCTCTTTCTGAATCCCCCAGTGCGCCTGGCGCCGGAATTCATCACATCATGTCAGACAACCGTTTTTCGTACAGCGCCGACAAACTCCGGCAGATTGCGCGGGACATTCTCGATTACGCGAAACAGCGCGGCGCCGGCGCCGCCGAGACCGAAGTCAGCGAAGGCTTCGGCCAGACCGTGATCGTGCGGCACGGCGAGGTTGAAACCATAGAATACAACCGCGACAAGGGCATAAGCGTCACAGTCTACATCGGCAAGCAGCAGGGGCATGCCAGCAGCTCCGACTTTTCGCCGCAGGCGGTGCGCGATACCGTGGATGCCGCGCTGTCGATTGCGCGCTTTACTGCGTCCGACGACTGCGCCGGGCTGGCCGATGCCGACCTGCTCGCGCGCGATATCCCCGACCTCGACCTGTGGCATCCGTGGAGCCTGCCGGTCGAGCGCGCGATCGAGCTCGCCCAGGTGTGCGAGGCCGCAGGCTTCGCAGTCGATCCGCGCATCAGCAATTCCGAAGGAGCGACCGTCTCGACCCAGGAATCGCATTTCGTCTATGGCAACTCGCTGGGTTTCCTCGACGGCTATCCCAGCTCGCGCCACAGCGTAGGCTGCTCGCTGATCGCGGGCAAGAACGATGCGATGCAGCGCGACGACTGGTATGAAACCACCCGCGTCCCGGCGGATCTGGCGGCGCCGGAAACCGTAGGCCGGCGCGCCGGCGAGCGCGCGCTGAAGCGCCTCGGCGCAAGAAAGATCGCGACCGCACAGGTGCCGGTGCTGTTCGAGGCGCCCATTGCTTCCAGCCTGCTCGGTCATTTCGTTTCCGCAGTGAGCGGCGGCAGTCTTTACCGCAAGTCCTCGTTTCTGCTCGACAGCATCGGCCAGCAGGTGTTCGCGCCGTTCGTGAAAATCAGCGACCTGCCGCACATCCGGAAGGGGCTGGCGAGCAGCGCGTTCGACGGGGAAGGCGTGGCGACACAGGCGCGCGACGTGGTGAAAGACGGCGTGGTGCAGGTTTATTTCCTCGCCAGCTATTCGGCGCGCAAGCTGGGCATGAAGTCCACCGGCAACGCCGGCGGCAATCACAACCTGATTTTGCAGGATACCGGCGAGGATTTCGCCGCACTGCTCAGAAAAATGGGCAGCGGCCTACTGGTGACCGAACTGCTGGGACAGGGGATCAATCCGGTGACCGGCGATTATTCGCGCGGCGCGGCCGGCTACTGGGTGGCAGGCGGCGAGATCGCCTATCCGGTGCAGGAAATCACGATTGCCGGCAATTTGAAGGACATGTTTCGCAACATCGTCGCCGTCGGCAACGATGTGATCCGGCGCAGCTCGCGCCAGTGCGGATCGATCCTAGTCGAGCGCATGACGATTGCGGGTGACTGAATTTATTTGAAGTTTTTGATTCAATCCTGTAAATCTTGTCTATTGCTTTTTTGAGCAGCCGGGTCGTCGGCAAAGGCGCACGGACTCGTTAGTGGCGAAGCCGCCCGCTTGCGGGGAGCGCGCCCGGCCCCCACTCCCGCAACCGGGCGTTCCGCTAACGTGTCGTGGGGGCATTGCCGACCTACTTTGTATATTATTGGCAGCGGGCCGGGCGGGAATCCTTTCCCGCCGGGTCGCTGTCGATCCGCTTTTTACGGAGGGGAAAATGAAAAGACGCGACTTCCTGAAAAAAACCGGGCTCGGGCTCGCCGCGGGTGCCGTTGCTGCGCCGGCGATTGCCCAGTCGCAGCCGACCATACACTGGAGGATGGCTTCGAGCTTTCCCAAGAGCCTTGACACCCTTTACGGCGCGGGCGAGATTCTGGTCAGGCGCGTTGCCGAGGCCACCGACGGCAAATTCCAGATTCGTCTTTTCGCGGGGGGTGAAATCGTGCCCGGCCTGCAGGTGCTGGATGCCGTGCAGAACGGCACGGTCGAATGCGGCCACACCGCGCCCTATTACTATGTCGGCAAGGACCCGGCATTTGCCATCGGGACCGCATTGCCGTTCGGCCTCAATGCCCGCCAGCAGAATGCCTGGATGTATTACGG
>JAIESJ010000034.1 GCA_019746155.1 Burkholderiales bacterium | reverse complement strand
GTAATGCTCCAGGTAGCGCAGCCCGCCATGGATCAGCTTGGACGAGTTGGAGGAGGTGGCGCCCGCCAGGTCGCCACGTTCCACCAGACCGCAGCGCAGCCCCCTGCCCTGCGCATCGCGTGCGATGCCGGCGCCGTTGACGCCGCCGCCGATGATCAGGATATCGAAGTCGTGCCGCATGCCGGTCAGATCAGCCGCGCCCTGATGCGCGTGACAAGGATTTCGGCCGCGATCACCACCGCCAGGATCGCCAGCATCACCGTCGCGACGCGTTCCCACTGGAAGAAGTTGATGGCGTCATCCAGCGCCACGCCGATGCCGCCGGCGCCGACCAGGCCCAGCACCGCGGATTCGCGCACGCTGATGTCCCACCTGAACAGCGCAATCGCCCAGAACGCGGGCTCGACCTGCGGCCAGTAGCCCTTGATGAATATGCTGGTCCGCGGTGCGCCTGCGGCCTTCAGCGCTTCTACCGGGCCGGGACGCGCTTCCTCCAGCGCCTCGCCGAAGAGCTTGCCGACAAAGCCGATCGAACGGAATGCGATCGCCATGGTGCCGGCCAGCGCGCCGGGCCCGAACATCGCCACGAACAACAGCGCCCACACCAGTGAATTCACCGAACGCGAGGACACCAGCATCAGTTTGGCGAAATAATTGAGCCAGGCACTGGGCGTGATGTTGCTGGCGGCGAGCAGGCCCAGCGGCAACGCCATCAGGATCGCGAGGATAGTGCCGAGCGTCGCGATATGCAGGGTTTCAATCAGCGCCTCGTGCACGCCCTTGGGATAAAACGCCCATTCGATCGGCCACATGCGCCTGAGCAGATCGGCTACCTGCTCGGGCGCATCGTAAAGAAATTCGGGGATGATCTGCACCGTGCGCAGCGAAATCACGCAGGCGAACACCGTGCCGAAGTAGAGCGCGAAACGCGCCAGGCGCTGAGTGGGCGTGAAGCGCCGCCACTCGCGATGAACAGCCGCGGTCGTGTTCAATCTGAAAACCTCAAAGCGGCCATAGGGAATTCTTTTCAATACCCCCTTGAGGGGTACACAGAGCGAAACAAAACATAAAAATTTTCATCGATCTACTGGTAGAGCTTCTTGACCTGGTTCTGCAGCGCCTCGCTCACCATGATAAGCGCGATGATCGCCGCCAGAATCGTGAACAGAAAATCGTAGTCGAAGCGCTGGAACGCCGCGAACATGGTACCGCCGATGCCGCCGGCGCCGACGATCCCGATCATGGTCGAATTGCGCAGATTGGAATCGAGCTGATACGTGGCGAAGCCGACGAAGCGCGTCAGCACCTGCGGCATCACGCCGTAGACAATGACATTCATGAACGGCGCGCCGGTGGCGCGGATCGCCTCGACCTGTTTGAGCGAGATTTCCTCGATCGCCTCGGCGAAGAGCTTGGCCACGAAGCCGACCGAAGCCACGGTCAGCGCGAGAATGCCGGCCAGCGCGCCGAAGCCGACGGCCTTGACAAACAGGATGGCGATAATCACCTGGTGAAACGAGCGGCATAACACTATGAAAAGCCGCGTGGGCCAGGTCACCCATGCCGGCATCAGGTTGCGCGCGGCAAGCAGCCCGATCGGCAGCGACAACAGGATGCCGAACGCGGAGGCGATGATCGCGATCTCCAGCGATTCATACAGCCCTTTCAGCAGCAGCGCCATCTTGCTCGCCCCGGTTTCCGGCGGGAACATGCGGCCGATGAAGCGGGCGGCGTTGTCGAGCCCGACCACGAAGCGCTCCCAGCTGAAATCGAGTATCGACGCCGCGTAGACGGCATAGACCGCCAGCGCAATCCAGGCCAGGCGCGCCGGCCAGTTGGACGGGAAAGCCGGAGGACGGGGTCGGGCTGCTTGATCAGAAATCATGCCCGGGGCCTCACTCGAGCCAATTCTCGCCGCCATAGATCTGTTTCAGGTAATCTTCGGTGAGGCCCTCGGGCGGACCATCGTAGACCACGGTGCCGTCCGCCATGCCGATGATGTGGGTGGCAAAACGCCTGGCGAGCGGCACGTTGTGGATGTTGAGGATCACCGGGATGCGACGGCTCTCGGCAATGGAGACCATCAGCTCCATGATCTCGACCGAGGTTTTGGGATCGAGCGAAGAAGTCGGCTCGTCGGCCAGCAGCAGTTCCGGCTGCTGCATCACCGCGCGGGCGATGCCGACGCGCTGGCGCTGGCCGCCCGAGAGCGCGTCGGCGCGCTGGTTGGCGAACTGGGTGAGCCCCACGGTATCGAGCAGCTCGAACGCGGTGTCGATGTCCTCCTGGGGATACTTGCGCAGCCAGGCCTTGAACGGCGAGACATAGCCGAGACGCCCCGACAGCACGTTTTCCATCACCGTCAGGCGCTCGACCAGGTTGTACTCCTGGAACACCATGCCGATGCGGCGCCGCGCTTGCCTCAACGCCCTGCCGCGCAGCCTGGCAAGATCGAGACCATGAAAAAATATCTGCCCAGCGCTGGGCTCGACCAGGCGGTTGATGCAGCGGATCAGCGTCGACTTGCCGGTGCCGGAAGGGCCGATGACGGCGGTGATGCCGCGCGCGGCAATGGTGAGATTGATGCCGCGCAATACCGGCACGCCACGCCGGTATTCCTTGCGCAGGCCGCGGATCTCGAGCGCCGGCGCGCCGTCGGAAGGCGGAACAGGAGCCGCCGGCTGCGGCTTTCCGCTCATTATTGCGTCTTCTTGGCCTTTTCTTCCGCGGTTTTCTTGCGCGCGGCCTCCTCTCGTGCGGCTTCCTTCTCGTAGGCCGCGCGGTTAAACGGCGTGCCGGTCTCCTCCGCCACCTTGCGCACTACCGCCCAGTCCTTCTGGTAGGTGATCGGGAAGAAACGGTCTGCTCCGCCGAAAGTCTTCTTCATCTCATCGGGAAAGCGGTAGTCATAAAAGCACCTGGTCAGCGTCTTGACGAGATCGGGGTGCAAATCATGCGCATAGGCAAACGAAGAGGTCGGGAATGGAGGGCTCTTGAACAGGATGCGGAAATCATCCGCCTTGATCTCGCCGCGGCCCGCCATGCGATAGAACACGTCGGATGCCACAGGCGCGGCATCGTAATCGCCCGACTCCACGCCCTTCACCGACTGATCGTGCTTGCCCGAGAATTTGATCTCGTAGTCCTTGCCGGGAACCAGGCCTTCCGGCGGGAACAGTACCTGCGGCGCGAGATGGCCCGAGTTCGACGACGGTGAGGTATGCGCGACCCTCTTGCCCTTCAAATCAGTGATCTTCTGGTAAGGGCTGCTCTTTTTCACGATCAGGATCAGGTTATAGCCCTGCAATTCCTTCTCGTTGCCCTTGACCGCAAACGGCACGGCGCCGGCGAGGTTCACCGCAAAGCCGGTGGGGCCGGTCGAAAAGCCGCCGACATGCAGCCGCCCCGCGCGCATCGCCTCGATCTCCGAGGCGTTCGACTGCACCGGGAAATAGGCGATTCTCTTGCCGGTGCACTTGCCCAGATGGTCGAGGAAAGGCTTGAATGCATTCTCATACACCGCCGGGTCCTCCACCGGGGTATAGGTGAACACCAGCGTGCCGGGGTTTTTCCACTTCCTGGGGTCCTTAGGAGAATCGGCGACGAGATCCCTGTTTTCATCGCAATACAGCGTGTCGAGTTGGCCACGGTTCTTGCAGTCGTCCCCCTGGGCATATGCGGGGACGACGATCAGGCCTATGGTCAGGGCAAACAGCAGACGTTCTATGCCATCAAGGCGGGACTTCATCGCGTTCTCCTCTGGGAATGGTTGCCCGATCCTGCCGGGACCCGGTTTGGCAAAAATTATCGTGGTTAATCCTTCAAATCCAGACTCTAATATACTGATAAATACCGCCGTTGCCGAACTCGATCTCGAGCACGCGGCTGCGCGCATCGTAGCCGACGCAACGGATATTGCTCGCGCTGATTCTCCTGCGTTCCATCGCCGGCACACCGTCCACCGTTACTTGAGCGCTTCGCTCACGATGTCTTCCAGCAGTTTCTCGATCGCGCGCAAGGCCTTGATCGACTGGCCGGAGCCGAGTGCCACCGGCTTGCGATAGGACAGATAGACCTTGCCGGGCTCCTTCGGCAGCGCGTAGATCGCGATCGTATACGGACAGAACACGATGTTGCGCGAATCGGCTTCCATGGTGTCGCGGGAGAGCGTCGCGCTGCAGAATTCGAGCACCTCGGCGTGAGTGTAGACCCGGCGCTCGCGTCCCAGATCCTTGCCGGTGCGCTCGAGCATGTCGCCGACGCGCGCGGTGTAGTTGAGCACCATCCCGCGATTCTCGACAGCCATCACCACCCGGTCTTTCACTTCGTCGAACTGGCCTTTGGTGGAATGGATCACGATCCCGGGCGCAGCCGCGTCCGCACCCACTGGCATCGCGGCAAAACTCATCATCATGGCTAAAATGAGGTTCGCTCTCATAACACCTCCTCGGAAAACCACTGATGTGCAGTATGTATCTTATTGATTACAAGCGTATTTTACATCACGAAACGCCTGGCCGGAGAATAAAGTCAAATTTTCTTGCCCGGCGGGGTGAGATTCGGTATCTTTGACGCTCTGCTGCTGACCGGTTAAATCCAACGCCCGCGGCCATGACTGGACTCCTCCCGGAGGCAGTCGGACCGCAGGCATGGTGGAAGTTAGGGCCTGTTACCCATCGGAAAAGGCCACGCACCCGGGATTGCGACCGGTCGGGGCGCCATAGGTGCCGGAGCCGGGGTCTGAACCGGAGCCGGGGCAGGTTCAGGCGCCGCCTTTTTCCTGGCAGCAGGCTTCTTCTTGGCTGCTTTTTTCTTAGCCGACTTTTTAGTCGGCTTTTTTTTCGCCGCCTTGCGGCGTACGGTCTTGCGCGCAGCCGGTTTTTTCCTGGTTGCCTTCTTTGCAACCACCTTCTTTTTCTTTGCAGCTTTCTTAGCTGCTTTCTTCTTTGTGGTTCTCTTCTTGGCTTGTGCCATATCAGCCTCCATAAGAAAGTTGCCAAAGGCACCGCACCGACAAGTGCAGCGACTCACCCACAGCAGCCGGGTCAAACCGCCCGAGGCCGCTGACTACCGCGCAGCCCGCTTCACGTCCGGCCCTGCGCCGGGCGATGCCGCGGACGTTGCGGCAGTTCTCAATGCAAGGCCGCTATGGCCTTGCTCACCAGGTCGCGGTATAAAACGTCCGGATCGAGGTTGATTCCGCCTTCCCAAGTCACCGCGTTCGATACCGGGTCGATCGCGACCCGGTAGAAGCTCTCCTCGTCGGAGAGCGCCCGAAACATCGTGGTCGCCACCAGATCGCCGAGATAAACATGGCCCTCGAGGCCGTCGTCAAAACGCAACCACAGCGTGTAATTTCTCTCGGCGCGGCATTCAGTAACGGTATGCATGCCCGGTCTGCGGCTCCGGTAACGTCGGTTAAGCAGGCTTAATCCCAACTCAGCGCGCCTCCCAGTCTGGTGCGACGGGGTTTCAAAAAACCTTCGGCATCGATGCGCGTCAATCCCAGCTCAGGGCCCCTCCTGTCTGGTATTCGGTAACGCGCGTCTCAAAGAAGTTCTTTTCTTTCTTGAGGTCTATCATCTCCGCCATCCACGGGAACGGGTTGGCCGCGCCTCCGAACAGCGGATCCAGCCCGATCTGCTGGCAGCGGCGGTTGGCGATGTAGCGCAGATATTCCTTGAACATCGCAGCGTTCAACCCCAGCACGCCGCGCGGCATGGTGTCTTCGGCGTAGCGGTACTCGAGCTCGACCGCCTTCACCATCAGGCCGCGGATTTCCTCGCGAAATTCCGAAGTCCACAGATGCGGGTTTTCCATCTTGATCTGGTTGATGACGTCGATGCCGAAATTGCAGTGCATCGACTCGTCGCGCAGGATGTACTGATACTGCTCGGCCGCGCCCGTCATCTTGTTCTGCCGGCCGAGCGCGAGGATCTGCACGAAGCCGACGTAGAAGAACAGCCCCTCCATGATGCACGCGAACACGATCAGGCTTTTCAGAAGCTTCTGGTCGTTCTCGGGCGTGCCGGTCTTGAACGCCGGATCGGTCAGCGTATCGATGAACGGAATCAGGAACTCGTCTTTGTCGCGGATCGATGCGATCTCGTGATAGGCGTTGAACACCTCGCCCTCGTCGAGGCCGAGGCTCTCGACGATGTACTGATAGGCGTGGGTGTGGATCGCCTCCTCGAACGCCTGGCGCAGCAGATACTGGCGGCATTCCGGCGCGGTGATATGGCGGTAGGTGCCGAGCACGATGTTGTTCGCCGCCAGCGAATCGGCCGTGACGAAAAAGCCGAGATTGCGCTTGACGAGGCGGCGCTCGTCTTCGCTCAGCCCGTTGGGGTCTTTCCACAGTGCGATATCGCGGCTCATCTGGATTTCCTGCGGCATCCAGTGATTGGCGCAGGCGGAAAGATATTTTTCCCATGCCCATTTGTACTTGAACGGCACCAGCTGGTTGACGTCGGTCTGACCATTGATGATGCGCTTGTCGTCGACCGAAATACGCCGGAACCGGGCATCCTCCGGCATCGCGGTCCCGGTCGGCGCGGACGCGCGCCCGGCATCAGCCGCGGGCTGCAGCGCCAAGCCGGGGCCGGCACCGGGGGCTGTTTGTTCCTCGAATTGCAACATGGTCAGTCTCCTTTATCGCTTTTTTGGGTGGACAGGAATGGCTTCCCTTTATTGGTGTTATCGGTGGGAATCAGGTAAAACCTGGTCATCAATACATCCCTCCTCATGAGCATACCCGTCACTGGCACGCCTCGCATTCGGGATCGAGAATCGAACACGCCTTCGGCTGCCCGGCTTCGCTTCCCGCCGCCATCACGCCGCCGTCGGCCGGCACGGCATTCAACTGCCCGGCCCTGCCCGTGGACTTCTCGGCCGAAGTCGCGCCCAGAGTACGCAGGTAGTAGGTCGTCTTAAGTCCGCGCAGCCATGCCAGCTTATAGGTCTCGTCGAGCTTCTTGCCAGAAGCGCCCGCCATGTAAATGTTGAGCGACTGCGACTGGTCTACCCACTTCTGACGCCGTGCCGCGCATTCGACCAGCCACCTGGGCTCGATCTCGAACGCCGTGGCGTAGAGATTGCGGATATCCTGCGGAATGCGGTCGATCTTGGCGAGCGAACCGTCGAAATACTTGAGGTCCGCAATCATCACCTCGTCCCACAGATTGAGCTTCTTCAGATCGCGCACCAGGAACTCGTTGACCACCGTGAACTCACCCGACAGGTTCGATTTCACGTAGAGATTCTGGTATGTGGGCTCGATGCATTGCGACAGCCCCGTGATGTTGGCAATCGTCGCGGTAGGCGCGATCGCGAGGCAGTTGGAGTTCCTCATGCCGACCTGCTGGATGCGGCGTCTCAGCGCATCCCAGTCGAGCGTGGTCGACATGTCGCACTCGATGTAGCCGCCGCGCTCCTCGGCCAGCAATTTCAGCGTGTCGAAAGGCAGTATGCCGCGATCCCACAGCGAGCCCTTGAACGTCGAGTACGGCCCACGCTCTTCGGCGAGGTCGGTCGAGGCCCGATAGGCGGTATAGGCGATCTGCTCCATGGAACGGTCGGCGAATTCGACCGCCTCCTGCG
>JAIESJ010000089.1 GCA_019746155.1 Burkholderiales bacterium | reverse complement strand
CCGATATTTCCCAAACGCTGCAGGAACTCGCGGGGGTAGCGCCCCTCCTGGTCGATCGCAATGACCTGGGGTGCGAGTTTCTGTGCGATGAGTTCGTTCAAGCCCGGCAGGATTTCCCGACAAGAGTCAGGCCGCTCATCGGACAGATCAGCTGTTACCGATAAAGCGCTGGCTGGCATCGTGGTTCCCTCGTGGCATAGGTAGGTAGCGGGCAGCCTGCGTCAAGCGAGGCTGACCTCGACATTAACCGGGTTGCGCAGCGTATTGGCGACCGGCGACCAGCGGTTTGCGTGCGCGACCAGTTCGGCAAGCTGCTCGCGGGCAACGTCGCCCTCGAGGTGCACCTTGACGCGCACGTCGGTGAAGCCCAGGCGCTTTTTGGATGACAGATCGCCGCAGCCCCAGACCGCGGTGACATTGATGTCGCCTTCCAGGTCGAGTTCTATTTTGGTGAGCGCGATGCCGCGCGCGATGGCATTGGCGTGCAGACCCACTGCGAGGCAGGAACCCAGCGCGGCGAGCGAGGCTTCCGATGGATTGGGCGCGGTGTCGTCGCCCAGGAGATTGGGCGGCTCGTCGATCACGTGAGCCGGCAGCGTACGAATGAAGTTGAGCATGCGGAAACGGCCTTCGCATACCGTTTTCGATCTGAGCGTGACGACTTTCTGCGGATTGGCCTTGCCTTTTTCGGCGAGTTCGGCCAGTCCCTTGCCATCGATCGGCGCGAGCGCTTTGGAAACTTTCAATGTTGCGATGTTGGACATGAATTCTCCTGTATGCATCCTGGTTGAATGAACAATCACGCCAGGAGATATCGCAACTCCCATGCCAACATTGAAGAGTTATATAACTATATGTTTATAAAGTATATTTCCGCGAATCTGTAATCGAGGGGCGAGTATTTATACAGGACAGTTTGTTAACAATTTGTCATGCAAAGTCATGTCGGGCGAGAGGCAATATTGAGGATTTTGAGGCGATAGTTGAGTTGACGCAGCGTGATGCCAAGCAGTTGCGCAGTGCGCGATTTGTTGCCGCCGCATTGGGCCAGCATCTGCTCGATCTGCTCACGTTCGACTTCTTGTACCGCGCGGTAAGCCCGCACGGCAGTGGCGGGTGGCGCTGGCGGTGCCGTCGCCGAGCGTGCTTCGTGGGAGAAACCCTCGCTGGAGAATACGGCGTCAACCGCGGTAACGCTGATGACTTCCGCTTCCGCAAGCAGGGACAGGCGTTCGATGATGTTGCGCAGCTGACGGATGTTGCCGGGCCAATGATAGGCGACAAGCTTTTCCAGTGCTTCCGGCGCGATCGACACGTTGCGCTGGTAGCTCTGGTTGACCTGATTCAGGAAGTAGCGCGTCAGATGCCGGATATCCTCGGGCCGCTCGCGCAGGCTGGGCAATCGGATCGGGATCACGTTGAGGCGGTAGAAGAGATCCAGGCGGAAACGCTCCTGGCTCACCAGCCGCTGCAAATCCTGGTTGGTGGCGGCGACGATGCGGACGTTTACCGGTATTTCGCGGCGTCCCCCGATGCGCTCCACGCTTTTTTCCTGCAGTACGCGCAACAGCTTGACCTGCATCGCCAACGGCAGATCACCGATCTCGTCCAGGAACAGCGTCCCGCCGTTCGCCTGCTCGAAACGCCCGGGCTTGGCAGTTGTGGCGCCGGTGAATGCCCCCTTTTCGTGGCCGAACAGTTCGGATTCGAACAGGTTTTCGGGGATCGCACCGCAGTTCACCTTGATGAACGGCGCGTCGCGCCGCGGGCTGTAGAGGTGCAGCGCGCGCGCAAAGAGTTCCTTGCCGGTGCCCGATTCGCCGAGCAGCAGAATGGTTGCGTCGGTTTCCGATACCCGTTCGATCTGGCGCAGCGCCTGCCGCAACTGAGGAGATTCGCCGATGATGCCGTGGGAGGGCACGCTCTTTTCGAGAGCAAACTTGAGTTCGCGGTTTTCCGATTCGAGGCGGGCGGTTTTCTGCTCGATCAGCCGGTTGATCTTGATCACCTGCGCAATCAGCGTTCCCGCGATCTTCAGGATATGCAAGTCGTTGGTAAAGGAGCGCTGGCGGCGTCGGAGCCGGTGTACGCCCATGACACCGCAAATCCGGCCGTCGATATCGAGCGGCAGCGCAATATACGATACGGTTTCCTGCGGCAGACTGGCGCGGTCCACGGTGCGCGTGAGATAACCGGGATCGGCGTCGATATCCTGCACGATCATGGTTTCTCCGCTCGCGAAAACCCGCCCCGTGATGCCTTCGCCCGGCTGGAAGCAGCCACGTCCGATTTCTGCGGGAGTGAGTCCGTAGGCAAAGCGCACCGTCAGCTTGCGCGATGCCGAATCGTAAAGCAGTACCCGCCCGCGATTGAGTCCCAGCAATTCGGACAGCAGATGCAGTATTTCCCGGATTGCGAATGCCGGGTCGAGGCTCTTGCCGAGCAATTTGGCGACTTCACGGATCACAAGCAGTTCCTGCTCGGCCCAGTGCTCATCCTGGCGCCGCGGCTGGGGTATTGCGACTTCATTCATGGAGAACGAACTCCTGTGGGCAATTTGTTGACATTGTGTTGACATTCAGGTTGTTGATGCCCGTAGCGATTTTCATGCCAATTCTTTGAATTGGTTCCTGGAATCCATCCTGAGCATATATGGCACGTTTGTTGCGGCACACATAAACAGTTCCGAACCTTTAGGGAGATGGCGATGGCTTTCGAAAATCCGTTTGATCCTGAAGTGACACTTGGCAGATGCTCTTGCGGCCGGCATGCGAATCAAAACGATCATGAACACGCCGCGATCCAAGACGAAGAGCAGTCAACGGCGCGCGTCATCGAGCAGGCGGCGTTGCGGGCATTGTTCCCGGAAGGCCCGACCCGGCGTGCATTTCTGCGCGCGGTTGGTGCGGGAACGGCGCTGGCCGCGGTATCGTCTTTATTTCCGCTGGGGGCGGCAACGGCGCTCGCTCAAGACACCAAAGCACCGATTGAGAAAAAGGACGTTAACATCGGTTTCCTGCCGATCACCTGCGCGACGCCGATCGTGCTGGCGGCGGCGTTGGGCTTCTACGCCAAGCAGGGGCTCAATGTCTCGCTGATCAAGACGGCCGGCTGGGCGGTGGTCCGCGACAAGACACTGAACGGCGAATATCATGCGTCCCATATGCTGTCGCCCATGCCGCTTGCGATCTCGCTCGGGCTGGGATCGACTGCGGCCCCGATGCTGATCCCGGCGATCGAGAACGTCAATGGCAACGCCATCACACTGGCAATGCATCACAAGGACAAGCGCGACCCCAGGCAGTGGAAAGGCATGACGTTCGCCATCCCGTTCGATTACTCGATGCACAATTTCCTCCTGCGTCATTACCTGGTGGAGCATGATGTCGATCCCGACCGCGACGTGAAGCTGCGCGTGATGCCGCCGCCGGACATGGTTGCCAGCTTACGCTCCGGAAATATCGACGGCTTCATCGTCGCGGAGCCGTTCAATCAGCGGGCCGTCTATGACAATGTGGGCTTCATCCACATGCTCACCAGCGAGATCTGGGACGGCCACCCTTGCTGCGCATTCGCGGTGCCGGAGAAATTTGCTCGCGACAACCCCAATACTTTCGCTGCGCTGTTTCGTGCCATCGTCAGCGCCGCACTCTATGCACGACAGCCACAGAATCGTGCCAACATCGCGCAGCTCATTGCGGTCCCCAACTATCTCAACCAGCCGGTGACGGTGGTCGAACAGGTGTTGACCGGCAAGTTTGCCGACGGTCTGGGTACCATCCGCAACGTGCCGGGACGCATAGACTTTGATCCCTTCCCGTGGCAGTCGACCGCGGTGTGGATGATGGCCCAGCTCAAGCGCTGGGGTTACCTCAAGCAGGACATGAACTTCAAGCAGGTCGCGGAGCGCGTCTTTCTTGCCACCGATGCACGCAAGCGCATGGCAGAACTGGGTTACAAGGCGCCGGAGAGCAACTATTCCAAGCACACCATACTGGGCAAGGTGTTCGACGCGACGCGCGCTTGAAGGCTGAATGCCGCGTGCCCAATAAATGTGCGCACGCGCACTGAAAGTAAGCGCGATCTGCCCGTGCAAACCTGATCTGATGATTACGAGTTGGGTTGCACTTGGCGATTCGCATTAATAATAGATTAAAAATCAATGACCTATGAGCCAGGCAACGAAAATCCGGGCGACTTGGTATGCATCCTGCTAACCATCCGGGCGTAGATAAACTTTGGAGAACCGCCCATGTCGGCATTCAACGACCCTTTCGACCCGCAGGTGAAATTCGGCAACGGTTGCCATTGCGGCCATCATGCCACGCCGGCCGAACACAATGCGGATCCGGCCGACACGACGAGTGACAGCGAAGCGTTGGGCAGCCGCGCAGTGGAATCGGCCGTCATGCGCGCGCTGTTTCCGCACGATGAGACGCGGCGCAACTTCCTCAGGGCCGTGGGTGCAAGCACTGCGATGGCGGCGATTTCGACCCTGTTTCCGCTGGGCGCCGCCAAGGAAGCGTTTGCGCAGCAGGCCGGCAAGATTGAAAAAACCAAACTCAAGGTGGGCTTCATCCCCATTACCTGCGCCACGCCCATCATCATGGCGCACCCTATGGGTTTCTATTCCAAACACGGCCTCGACGTCGAAGTCGTCAAGACCGCCGGCTGGGCCGTGATCCGCGACAAGACGCTCAACAAGGAATACGACGCGGCGCACATGCTCTCGCCCATGCCGCTCGCGATCACGCTGGGCGCGGGCGCCCAGCCCGTTCCGTACACCATGCCGGCAGTGGAAAACATCAACGGCCAGGCCATCACGCTCGCCATGCGGCACAAGGACAGGCGCGATCCCGGGCAGTGGAAGGGCTTCAAGTTCGCGGTGCCTTTCGACTATTCGATGCACAACTATCTGCTGCGCTACTACGTGGCGGAACACGGCCTTGACCCCGATCGCGATATCCAGATCCGCGTGGTGCCGCCGCCGGAGATGGTGGCCAACCTGCGCGCCGACAACATCGACGGTTTCCTGGCGCCGGACCCGGTCAACCAGCGCGCGGTCTATGACGGCGTCGGCTTCATTCACATGCTGTCCAAGGAGATCTGGGACGGGCACCCGTGCTGCGCGTTCGCCGCGAGCAAGGAGTTCGTGACCGAGATGCCCAATACCTATCAGGCGCTGCTCAAGGCCATCATCGACGCCGCGGCGTTCGCGCGCAAGACCGAGAACCGCAAGCAGATCGCCGAGGCGATCGCGCCGGCCAATTACCTCAACCAGCCGGTGACGGTAGTCGAGCAGGTGCTGACCGGCACTTTTGCCGACGGCCTGGGCAACGTGAGAAAGGTGCCGGACCGCATCGACTTCGATCCCTTCCCGTGGCATTCGTTCGCGGTGTGGATCCTGACCCAGATGAAACGCTGGGGCCAGATCAAAGGCAATGTCGACTACAACAAGGTGGCGAGCGAAGTGTTCCTCGCCACCGACGCGGCCAGGCTCATGAAGCAGGTCGGGCTGACGCCGCCGGCCGCGACGTCGAAGAAGATCATCGTCATGAAGAAAGAGTTCGATCCGGCCAGGCCCGAAGCCTATATCTCGAGCTTCGCGATCAAGAGAGCGGTATGAGCCACCGAGCAGGGGCCCCGCTTGCGGGAATGCGAGAAAAGCGAATTACCGCCGGCCGCCGACACTACGGGCATGATGAACTTGTCGGTAATGTATCTGAGGAGGCGTCCTGACATGAAGCGCCTGATGCACTGGCGGGCGCCCGCCCTGTCGCTGATCATGTTTTTGCTGTTCATCGGCATCTGGCACGCCGCGACGCTGCCGACCGCCGCGCCGCAGAACGTCAACGACGAGTACGCAAGGCTGGTCGGAAAAGCGGCGGCAACGGGCCAGAAATCCTCGTTTCCCGCCCCGGCCGATGTCGGCGCCAAAATCTGGCAGCATCTGAAGGAACCGTTCTACGATCGCGGCCCCAACGACAAGGGCGTGGGCATCCAGCTCGCGTATTCGCTGGCGCGCGTGCTGGCGGGCTACCTCCTTGCCGCGCTGGTTGCGATCCCCGTCGGCTTCCTGATCGGCATGTCGCCCACCACCTATCGCGCGCTCGACCCGTTCATCCAGGTATTGAAGCCGATTTCGCCGCTCGCCTGGATGCCGCTCGCGCTGTTCACGCTGAAGGACAGTTCGGTCTCGGCGGTGTTCGTGATTTTCATCTGTTCGCTGTGGCCGATGCTGATCAACACCGCTTTCGGCGTCGCATCGGTGCGGCGCGAGTGGCTCAACGTCGCCAAAACGCTGGAGGTGGGCCCGTTCAGGAAAGCGTTCCGCGTGATCCTGCCGGCGGCCGCGCCGACCATCATGACCGGCATGCGCATTTCCATCGGCATCGCCTGGCTGGTGATCGTTGCCGCCGAGATGCTGGTGGGCGGCACCGGCATCGGCTATTTCGTGTGGAACGAGTGGAACAACCTCTCGATCACCAACATTCTTACCGCCATTCTCGCCATCGGACTGGTCGGCATGCTGCTCGACCTGTTGCTGGCGCGGCTGACGCGGCTGGTGACTTTCCCCGAGTAGAACCCGATATCAAAACAACCGGAACCGCCGATGAACGCCGATAAGTTCAGTGAATGCGTGAAGGGTAAATGCGTGATCCCCCTCACCCTAGCTCTCTCCCCCGGTAACGGGGGAGAGGGAACGGTTTTACCCTTCACCCTTCACTCTTCACCCTTTACCGGTGTCCAGCCATGAGTGAACCCCTGATCCGCATCGAAGGCATTGCCAAGCGCTTCACCGGGCGCGACGGCACCGAGACCACGGTGTTCGAGAACGTCCATCTGGAAGTTGAAGCCGGTGAGTTCGTGTGCCTGATCGGCCATTCCGGCTGCGGCAAGACGACCATCCTCAATATCCTCGCCGGGCTGGAACCGGCGTCCGACGGCTACGTCTTTGTCGGCGGGCGCGAGATCAACGGCCCCAGCCTCGACCGTGCCGTGATTTTCCAGAGCCATGCGCTGATGCCGTGGCTCACCGTCATGGGCAACATCGCATTTGCCGTCACTTCACGCTGGCCCGAGTGGGGCAAGGCCAGGGTGCGCGAGCACTGCCAGAAGTACATCGATCTCGTCAGCCTGTCCGGCGCGGAAAAGAAACGTCCTTCCGAACTCTCCGGCGGCATGAAGCAACGCGTCGGCATCGCGCGCGCGCTCGCGATCCAGCCCAAGATGCTGCTCATGGACGAGCCGTTTTCCGCGCTCGATGCGTTGACGCGCGGCGTGCTGCAGGAAGAGGTTCTGAGAATCTGCGCCGAGACCAAGCAGACGGTGTTCATGATCACGCACGACGTGGATGAAGCGATCCTGCTTGCCGACAAGATCGTGCTGATGACCAACGGCCCCTATGCCAAGATCGCGGAGACCGTCGTCAACACGATGCCGCGCAGCCGCACCCGGCACGATCTGCACCGGCATCCGCACTATTACCGCATCCGCAACCACCTGATCGAGTTCCTGGTCGATCGCTCCCGCGCGTTCGACCGGGAGGCCGCGGGCAGTGCTTACGACCCGCGCAATCCGCCGGTCGT
>JAIESJ010000194.1 GCA_019746155.1 Burkholderiales bacterium | reverse complement strand
GATGGCCGCGGGATTCGCCGCCTTGAACACGAGCAGGCCGATCGGCAGCCAGGCCAGCGGCGATACCGGCTTGAGCAGGCTGATGATGGGCGCCGCCATTGCCGAGAGGAAGCTGAAACGCCCGATCATGAAGCCCAGCGGGATACCGATCAGCGCCGCGAGTCCGAAACCGATGCCGACGCGCGCGAGCGAGCTCAGCACGTTCCAGCCTATGCCCTGATCGTTGGGGCCTTTGCGGTAGAACGGGTCGCTGAATAGCTCGACGGCGGATACCCAGGTCTTGCCGGGGCCCGGCAGGTTCGGGCTGTTTTGCGCAATCACCGTCCACACGACAAGGAACAGCACGATCCCGATGACGCCGGGAAACAAGGCGCGCACCCACGATGCCGCGGCCTCGCGCACCGCGGGCCGCTCAATCAGCGGCACCCGGCGCGGCCTGACCACCGTCAGCACCGGCTCGGCGGCGGCGTGCGCCGCCGCTGCCGCTTTCGGCATACCGGCCGGCTTTTCCGGTTTTTCCTGCTTGATCGTGACAGTGCTCATGTAAGACTCCTTGAACTGGATACGTGCCAACCGGCTACGCCACCTTGATCTTGAAAGCCGCGGCGTAGGCTTTCGGGCTCTTGCCGTCCCACACCACGCCGTCAATCAGTTTTGAAACGCGCATCGGTTCCCTCGGCAGCGGCACTTTCAACTGGGCGGCGGCTTCCTTGTAGAGCGCGACCTGATTGACCTGTTTGGCCACGCCCAGATAATCCGGCTCCTCCCTGAGCAGGCCCCAGCGCCGGTGTTGCGTGAGAAACCACATGCCGTCGGAGTAATAAGGGAAGTTGACCGCGCCGTCGTTGTAGAACTTCATGTAGTTCGGATCGTCCCAGGTCCTGCCCAGCCCATTCTGGTAACGACCGAGGATGCGCTCGACGATCACGTCGACAGAGGTGTTGACATAAGCCTTGTCGGCGATCGTTTCCGCCATTTTGCGGCGGTTGGACAGGGAAGCGTCGATCCAGCGGCTCGCCTCGAGCATCGCCATGATCATGGCGCGAGCGGTGTTGGGATGCTTCTTCACGAACTCGGCAGTGGTGCCGAGCACCTTCTCGGGGTGATCCTTCCACACGTCCTGTGAACTCGCAGCATGGATCGACACGCCATCGACGATGCCGCGGTGATTCCACGGCTCGCCGACGCAGAAACCGTCCATGTTGCCCACGCGCATGTTGGCCACCATCTGCGGCGGCGGCACCACTACGGTTTTCGCATCTTTGAAGGGATTGATGCCGTAGGCGGCCAACCAGTAATACAGCCACATCGCGTGTGTTCCGGTCGGGAAAGTCTGGGCGAAGACGTACTCGCGCGGCTCCGCTTTCATGATCTTCGCCAGCTTTTCGCCGTCCGTCACGCCCTTGTCGGCAAGCTTGCGCGACAGCGAAATGCCCTGGCCGTTGTTGTTGATGGTCATCAGTACCGCCATGTCCTTGCGGGTGCCGCCGATGCCGAGATGCACGCCATAGATCAGTCCATAGAGCACGTGCGCCGCATCGAGTTCGCCATTGACCACCTTGTCGCGGATCGATGCCCATGACGCTTCCTTGGAAGGCGTGATCTTGATGCCGTACTTCTTGTCGAAACCGAGCACCGAGGCCATCACCACCGACGCGCAGTCGGTGAGCGGAATGAAACCGATCTTGACTTCCGGTTTCTCCGGCGCATCGGAACCCGCCGCCCACGCCGCATTGCGTACGCCCGCCGGCACCAGGCTCATCAGCGCCGCGCCGGTCAGCGCGCCGCCCTGCCGCAGAAAATTGCGGCGCCCTGAACCCTGTGCCGGATCGCTCTTGCCCATTTCACGCTTCGTCTCATCGCTCATCTCACGCTCCACTGGTCATCGATCGCAAAAAAAACGCCCATCCCGCGAAGATTTCCCCGCGACATGGACGCCGTTGTCCATCGTCCGGCCAGCAAGGGCCGGAGCCAAATGCCTATCGCCCACCTTTGGGCCGCTCGCGAACTGTCCTGCTCCGCGAATACTCTCGGTTGACTACCAGCAAACGCTGTGCCAGTCGGTGATGTTTATTACCAACATATTGATATTTAATCAAAATATATAAACCGCTCGTCATGCAATACTTCGTTTCAAGCGCTTCGCCCTGATAGGTTATGGTGCGGCAACCCCGGGCGTGCACCAGTTTGAGGCCTTTGTCCGACCGGGATAACCCGCACCATCAGAGCCCGCACTGGAACCCCATTGCCATGGGCGGCAGGCAAGCCCGACGATATGCCGTATCGTGACCTTACGCGGGCACGGACGCCGCCTGTTTCATGGTGCTGGCGAGTACCGTGTAGGCATCGACCCAGGCCTGCTTCACGTCGCCGGTAAACGCCTCGCCTAACCCCTGCCCCAAGGTCCACAGCAGCGCCGCCGCGACGGTATCGTAATGCGCGTCCTTGACGCCATAGCCCGTATGGCGCCTGCCCAGTTCCTGCACCGCGGGCACGATGGTGTCGAGGCGGTCAAGCGCATTGACCGCGACAGTGATCATCGACATCAGCTTTCTGCCCTGCTCCTTCATGTCGCCCTTGAACAGCGACTTGACTGAAGGGTCGAGCGCGAACAGCTTGCCGTAGAACAGCTCCGCCGCCGTATCGCTGATCGGCATTACTTTCTTCCAGCTGTCCTTGACCAGCATGATTTGTTGCGGTGTCATCTGATTTTCTCCTTTGCAAAATGATTTACGACGGCGACCATGTAATCCACCGCCGTCCTGACCTGCTCGTCCGACAATTCCGGGCTGCCGCCGCGCGGCGGCATTTCGGTACCCATGGGACCGAATCTGCCACGCAATGCGCTGGCATACAGCGCATCCATGCCTTTTTTCAGCCGCGGCGCCCATGCCGCTTGGTCGCTTACCCTGGGTGCGCCCGCGATATCCGTCGTATGACAGGCTTTGCAGGTGCCGAGCCAGATTTGCCGGCCCTGCCGCAGTCGCGCACCGGGAAATTCGGGAAAGCTCCCCCCAATGTCCGCCTTGCCGGCAGCGGACACCGCATCCGCACTCAATGCAGCAACCAGCGCGAAAGCGGCAGCGCAGCGGAAACGCAAAGCCGTCCCCCTCATTTCATAGGCAGGCGTATCACCACGCCGCCCATGGTTTCACCCAGCTTGAAATCGGTGCGCGGGCTGTCCTTGTGCGCGTTGTGGCAGGCAATGCATGCCTGGGCAACCGCGCGGTCCGCATATATCGCGGTAAAGTACTTTTTCCCGCCCAGCGTCTCGGTCTGGTAGTAAGGCTGCTCCGGCTTGGCGGCAACCGCCTTGAGCCCGTCCTTCTCCACCGCGGTCTTGGCCGCGTTCTGCTTGTTGATCGGCCATAGCGAAAGCAGCGAATAAGTGAAATTCGCCTTCTTCTCCGCCACCATCTCGGCGCCGAAGCGGAACATCTGCGCCGGCAGCACCAGCGCCTTCTCGTCCTTCCAGTGTTCACTGGCTTTGATCACCTTCTCCTCGTTCTGCAGGCGATTGACGATCAGCCGGGTGTAGACCGTGCGATCGGCCTCCATCACCGCATGCAGCGCGTCCGCCACCTCCTTGAAGCTCATGTCCTTTGCATGACCGGCGCCGGCGCCCATCCCGGCAAACACCGTCACCATCATGCACGCCGTTTTTTTCAACCCGTACGTCTTGTCCATCTTTCGCTCTCCTTTTAAATGACCCGTCTGACTGCTCACTGAACAACCCATGCCCACGCGCCGCCGGGTACGCTTTCAACCGCCGTTCCGGCCGCGTTTCTTTTCTTTCAACTCGCGCTCCCTGCGTTCGGCCATGTCCAGGCTCTGCACATGCCGCGACGGCCGTCCGTTGAAATTCCCCGCCACCAGTCCCGGATCGGCCAACGCATCCAGGGTGAAGCCCAGGCCGTGGCAGTTCATGCACACCGGCCGTATCATTTTTTCGCTGGGGCGCAGATTGTCGTTCTGGTTGTGCTGCACCAGCATGCGGCTGACATCGTCGCTCTTGTGCGCAATACGCGGCAGATGGCAGCTGGCGCACGCCACGCCGCTTCCGGGCGGCGCCTCGCCGCTCATCTCCTTGAGCCACAGCGCGTAGTGCGGCGACATCCGGTAGGCCAGGCTGTGCCTGTCGTTGTGGCATGCCAGACAACCCTCCACCGCCGCCCGGCGGGTGTCGAAACGGTGGGCGCCGTGGCATGAAGTACAGCCCAACGTCTTGTCGGCGGCTCCGGCTTTCATGGCCAGGCGCGCCATACCCGGCTTCATCGCCGGCAATCCCTGATCGAGACGCATGCCGTGCTTGCCGGCAAGAAAACCCTTGACTTCGGACTGGTGGCAGCCGGCGCATGCCTTGTGGTCCGGATGATCCGTCCAGCGCGCGCCGCCATCGGCGGGCGCCTGATGGCAAGCGCTGCAATTCACCCCCGCCCTGGCGTGCGCGGTGGCCAGCCAGTCACGCACAATCCCCTGGTCGACTTGCATTCCGGCGGGCGCATCCGCACCGCCGGCATCCAGCTGCCGCAGCGGATAGCGGTCCGCGGGATACCCCGGCAGCTCGCGCACCACGGCGGCAAAGTCACGCGCCGGCAGCTGCATCTTTGCCAGCAGATCGGGTTCATGGCGGTGCCTGAGCAGGAAGTCTTCGTAGAGTGCGCGGTTGTCGTGAAAGTTGTGGCAGCCGGCATCGGCGCAGGTGCCGAAATCCATGCCGGCGTGCGAGGGGCGTTCCTTGCCGATGTCGTTTTCTCCGCTGTGGCAATGGGCGCAGAAGTTCCTGGGCACAGTCACGCCCATGGCCGCAGTGATCTCCGGCTTGTGCTCGGCATGGCAGGTGACGCAATTAGTGGCGTCTATGCGCGCCACGCGGTCGGCGTTGCGCGGATCGGTAAACTTGCTCTTGGGGTGCTTGTCATCGGCTTCCTTCAGTTCCGCGCCGTGACAATTGACGCAGGCATCCTGCAGCACATCCTTGCCGCCCAGCGGATCGGTGTGGCAGCTCTCGCACGCCAGTTCGATCTGGTAATGCCCGTGGCTGGTCTGCCCCGGCAGGAAAAGCACGCGCGCCGGCTTCAGCCATGGATCACTGCCGGCACCCTTGGTCAACAAGCCCAGGGCAAGATAAGCACCTATCGCCAAAGTCAGGACTCCCCAGTAAATCCACAGGGCCTTGCGGCTCGTCAATATCGCCATCTACCGTTCAGAAGTAGTAAGTCTTGGCGACGTGAAAAGCGAGCAGCAGAGGCAGCGGCCACGCCAGTAATATGTGCAGCCACACCCAGTTGTCGCGCAGCCGGCGCGCCAGCATGCCGCCGATGCGGTGTTCCGATGCGATCACCCCGCCGGCGATGCCGCCGACCACGGTCAGCCCCAGGAACGAACTCATCAGCAACAGGTTGAGCTGGCTGCCCAGCCTGCCGCCGGTATGCGCAAGCAGCGCCAGCAGCGCACCGACGCCGAGCAGGACGTGGGCAAGCCGCCACCAGGCGAATCCGCCGAAGCTCAAGCGGGCCCAGCGCTTGCGCAGAGACATCAGCGAGCCCAGCAGCGTCATCCCGAGCACGGTGAAACCGCTGACTTGTTTCCACAAGCCGTCGCGCCACAGCACATCCCACTGCCACGGCACGTCGACACTGGTGGCATAGGGAATGGACGGCGCCAGCAGCATCAGGAGCGTAAAGACCATGGCCAGCGCAGCGATGCCGAACAACGGACGATAACCGCGCGCCGGTGCGAGCGCGACGTTGCCGCCGGCAAGTTCGGCAAGCAGCGGCCGGCACGCACCGCAAACGGTCGAAGCCCCGGTGCGGGCAGCCAGTTCTTCGACGGCACTGCAGCCAGAAGCAAGCGCTTCACCCAGTTGCCCGCGCGTCACGCCTGTGCAGTTGCAAACCGTGGTGGCTTCCGGCCACTGCACTACGCTGGCCAGTTCCCTGGCCGGCCATAGCGTGCCATGGCGATAGAAGCGCCATAACTGCCACGGCCAGATGCGGCACCGCCGCAGCACCGCTTCCTGCAAACGGTTGAGTTCCTTGCACTCGCCGACTGCAATTGCGCCGATCAGACGGCCGCGGCAGGTCACCAGCTTGCGATAAATATTCCCCTTGCGATAACACCGTTCCCGTCCGAAGTCGGGCAGTTCTTCCTCGGTTGCCGAACCGATACTGAACACCGGGAGATCGAGCACCTTGAGGCGCGTGGCCACGAGGGAACCGTTGTAATTGGCCTTGCCTCCGGCTATGTCGTGGGCGGCAACCGCCGCCTGTTCCAGCCCCGGCGCAACCAGTCCGTAAACGCGGTTACGGTGCTCGGCGCATTCACCGATGGCGTAAATGCGCGGATCGGAGGTCAGCATGCGGTCATTGACGCGTATGCCCTGTCCGACGAACAGCCCCGCAGCACGCGCGAGTTCGATGTTGGGCCGGATGCCGGTTGCCACCAGAACGGTATCGCAGTGCAGGATGCGCTCGCTGCGCAGCTGCACCCCGGTGACCGCAGCCCCTCCCAGCACGCGCCGCACACTGTCACCCAGCACCACCTCGATACCGAGCGTTTTCATGTGCTCGATCAGGTACTGCGCAGCCCCGTCGTCGAGCTGCCGCATCATCAGGCGGCTGTAGTGTTCGATGACACAGACCTCGGTATTGAAGCGCCGCATCGCGCGTGCCGCCTCCAAGCCCAGCAATCCGCCGCCAAGCACAAGGGTGCGACGGCTGCGCACCCGCCGTGCCAGCAGTTTGTGTGCATCGCTGATATCACGAAAGGTGTAAACACCGGGCAGGCGTATGCCTGGAATGTCCGGCACATGCGGGCGCGATCCGGTGGCCAGGATCAGGCGCAAGTACGACTGTATGACACCGCTGGCGTCGCGTACCTCGCATGCCTCCCGGTCGATCGACATTACCGCGCAACCGAAGCGCGCGTCGAGATTTGCGCTCTGCGGCAACTTGAGATCGCGGGTCAACGCCTGCCAATCGAGTTCTCCGCCGAGGAATGATGACAGGCGCATGCGGTTATAAGGCTCGGATGGCTCTTCACCGTAGAGCACGACGGGCTGGTCTGGCAGACGGCGGTGCAGTTCCTGTGCCGCGCGTATGCCGACCGGGCCGGCACCCACGATAACCACCGGTGCCGCTTCATGGGCAGCAAGCGGTTCCGGTTGCGTGTTGTGCTTTAATACTGCCGCCAAAGCCACCATCCAAAAAAAATGGCGGCCATCTCCGCAACCGCTTTCGTGTCGCGAAAATGGACGCCGTTGTCCATCGTTGCCGGCCGGTAACCACCGGACCGCAGCACACCCGTCATTAGGCGCGCCATGTCCGATTCCTAGCAAGCGCTATGCCACATCTCGGACAATTTCATAACTAATTGAAAATAAAGAATAATTTTTTTAAACCTTAAAAAGACCCCAGGCGGACACCCGACAAACGATCGCACTTTCGCGGTGCACAACAGGAAGGGCGGCGCCAAAATCGGTGCGCCGCTAATTCGACAGCAGGCCGGCCAGCGCAATCACTTGGCGCGCGACATCGCCCAGCCGCGCGTTGTTTTTCATCGCCTGCCGGCGTAACGCATGAT